>JAOKFJ010000001.1 GCA_028247015.1 Methylophilaceae bacterium
AAATGCAAGTGCGATTATGTGGTTAGGCCTAACTGGAGATCGCACTATTCAACAATTAAATCTTTACGCAAATAATATTTTAAAGAAAAAATTAGAGACAGTTGATGGTGTGGGTTATGTAACGTTAGGTGGAAGAAGAGATAGAACTATAAGAATCAATTTGCTTCCTGAAAAAATGTCCACATTAAAAATAACTACAAATGACTTAATTCTTGCTTTTAAGAAAGAGCATATCCAGTTACCTGGTGGCTTTCTTGTAAGGGAGCAATCAGAAAAAATGTTTAAACTAGACCTAGAATTTCATAAAATTAGAGATTTAAAAGAAATGATTGTTGCTTATCGTAATGGTGGGCCAATTAAGATTAAGGACATAGCTGAAGTTAAAGATGGGTTAGATGATTACAGACAAACGGCCAGACATAACAACAAACCTTCTATTGGTCTTGGAATTATAAAAGTAGCGAATTCTAATACCGTTGATATTATTAATAAAATTAAGGAAAAAGTTGATACTCAAATAAGACCTGGCTTACCTCCAGGTTTAGAGTTAAAGGTTTCAACTGATGATTCGATTTATATTAAATCTATGGTTAAGTCTCTACAGAATCATATTCTTGAAGGAACTTTATTAGCAGCTCTAGTTGTGTTATTTTTCTTAAAATCTCTTCGCTCGACACTTATTATTGCAGTTGCAATTCCTATTTCCCTATTTGGCTCTATAGCAGTAATGTATTTTTATGGCTTTACTTTTAACAGCATGACTTTACTTGCTCTAATATTATTAATTGGTGTTGTAGTTGATGACTCAATTGTAGTACTTGAAAATATTTTTCGACATCAAAAACATATTGATAAAAATATTTTCAATGCTGCTATTAATGGGAGTAAAGAAGTCGTCTTTGCGGTACTCGCCTCCTCATTAGCCTTAGTTTGTATTTTTGCTCCAGTGATTTTTATGGATGGAATCATTGGGCGCTTCTTTGAATCATTTGCAGTTGTTGTTACTGCTGGAATATTAGTCTCATTAATTATTTCTCTAACATTGACCCCTATGTTGTGCTCAAAGTTTTTAGTAATGCAAGAAAAAGAAATCAGTTGGCTTAAAAGTTTGAATAATTTCTTTGAAAAACTTGATAAGAATTATAAAAAAATATTAATATGGTCCTTATCCCATAGATTAAAAGTTCTAATATCAAGTCTAATTATTGTCCTAGCAAGTAGTCTTCTTTTCTCAAAGGTAGAAAAAACTCTAGTGCCTGAACAAGATGAAAGTCGATTTACTGTCAGATTTAAAACGCCCTTAGGCTCAAATATGGAATATACCTACAATAAATTATTAGAGGTTGAAAAAATTATTAGCCAATATGATAACTATACTGCTAGCGTATTCTCATCGATTGGATTGGGAAGTCGAGGACAAGTTAATAGCGGTTTTATTAGTGTTAGATTAAAAGAAAAAAATAAGCGCTTACTATCTCAATCTGAAATTATGGAAAAAATGAGAATTGATTTTAATAAACTTGCAGGTGTAAAAGCTTTTCCTTCAGGCGTTTCTTTTGCAGGTGGCAGGCGCTCAGAAAAATTACAATTTTCAATAACTGGGCCAAGCATTGAAAAAGTTGCTACCTTAAGTGATGAGTTATTAATAAAACTATCTGAAAATGAAGAACTAGGAAGGATTGACCTAAATTTACAACTTAATTTACCTCAAATGATTTTAGATATTGATCGTGATAAAGCTTCTAGTTTTGGAATTAGTGCTGCTGATATCGCTGAAGCAATTTCAGTTCTAAGTAATGGATTGGATATTGCAAGATTTAATGATGAACAAGGGGATGGGCAAAGATATGATATTAGATTAAAAGCAAAAGAAGGCTCATTTGAAAAGTTAAACGATCTTAATAAAATATATTTAAGGAGTGGGTCCGGAGCACTTGTTAGGCTTGATACGATCGCCTCTTTTCATGAAGAGCTAGGCCCAGCAGTAATGGGGCGTCAAGATTTACAATATTCATCAAATTTTTATTCCAATCCAACAATGTCTCTTGGTGAAGCCGTTAAATTAATTGAAAAAGTCAGCAAGAATATTCTTCCTGGCGAATATTCAATTGAACTAGAAGGTCAAGCTAAAGAGTTTGCAAAAACGATGAGTAATATAATTTTTGTGTTTATTTTAGCAACTATATTGCTTTATATGGTCTTGGCTAGTCTTTTTAACTCATTTTTCCAACCATTAATAGTAATGCTAGCACAGCCATTAGCTGTAATTGGAGGAATATTTTTATTGTGGGTCACCGGAAATAGTCTTAATATTTACTCAATGATTGGGATGGTTCTTTTAATTGGCCTTGTTGCAAAAAATTCTATTCTATTAGTAGATATGACAAATCAATTAAAGGCTGCTGGGAAAAAAACAGATCAAGCCCTTCTAGAGGCATGCCCTATCCGCCTTCGTCCAGTGCTAATGACTTCTCTTACATTAATATTAGCATTGATGCCTGCTGCTTTAGGTTATGGTGCTGGATCTGAATCAAATGGACCACTTGCCATCGCCGTAATTGGAGGAATGATTTCTTCTACTTTACTTACCTTAATTGTTATTCCTGCTGCCTATTCCTTATCGGTAGGATTAATTGATAAAAAGAAAAAAAAAGTTAAGGCTTAGTAATTTTATCGACAATTAATGTTCCCACTAAATCACCTTCAACATTTATTGTTGTTCTAAATGTATCGATTAACCTGTCCATTGGCAGAAGGATAGCTAATGCTTCCAAAGGTAAGCCTAACACCTGTAAAACCATTGCCATAGTTACCATCCCGGCACTAGGAATACCTGGGGCTCCAATTGACGCAACCATTGCAGTAAAGAACAAAATAAGCTGCTGAGCTAAGGTCAGATCCATACCAACTAAGTTTGCAATAAACAATGCTGCTGCTGCTTCATACAATGCTGTCCCGTCCATATTCATAGTAGCGCCTAATGGAAGTACAAAATTAGATACTCCTTTAGAAGTCCTGAAATTATTGTTAGCTACACTCAAAGTAATTGGAAGTGTTGCCGCACTTGAGCTAGTAGCAAATGCGGTAATAAATGCAGGCCTTCCCTCACTCCATAAATGTATAGGTGTTATTTTAGTTAGAAAAAATAAAATAGTCGGTAGGATTACAATTCCATGAAATAATATCAAAAATATTACAGTAAAAATAAAAATACCTAACTGCGAAAATAAACTCATATCTTGGCTTGCAACCATATTTACTAAAAGTGCAAATACACCTAATGGAGCAAATAGCATCAACCAATGAACAATCTTAAGCATTACCTCATAAAGACTAGTGAAAGTATCTTTGGCTGCCTTAAAGCTACCTTTCCTATCATTTAATGCCACACCAATAATAATAGAAAAAACTATCAATGGTAGAATCTTACCGGAAGCAAGTGAATGAAACGGATTTTCAAATAAGCTTAATAAAAACTGTTTAAAAAATTGCGAGATAGTCATGGTTGACGGAAGATTATTATTAATTGATTGCCATGAATCAATACTTAGCCCTACACCTGGCTGAACAATATTCATAGCAACAAGTGCCAAGGTAATAGCAATTGACATAGTTACCATAAAATATAAAAAAGTTGACTTCCATATTAGGCTAGATTTCCCACCTCCTCCAAGGTTTGAAACGCCAACGACAATTGAGAAAAAAACAAGAGGCACTAATATCATTTTTAAACTTTTAATGAAAATTTGTCCAACTAGGTCGGTTGTTATTAATAGATAATCAACAAAAAATAAATTAGGAAAAAATTTAATCAATATGCCTAGTAATATTCCCATGGCAGCAGATATAAAAATCATTTTATTTATATTCTTCATTTAATCAATTCTCTCTAAAAGAGCTCCAAAAAATCCATCTGTTTTATGTATATTAGGAAAAAGCTTCAAATAATTTTCACAATCTAATTCTATACCATGTTTCTCTAAAGCAGCTTTGACAGAGATCTTAGTAAAGTTCTTATTCACACTTAAAAAATTTTCAACAATCATTTCATTTTCATCATTAAGTAGACTACATGTAGCATAAACTAAGTAACCACCTTTCTTACATAATGTAGAGGCAGAACTAAGAATTGCTCCTTGCTTATCAATAAGCTCAGAGAGTGACTTTTGAGTTTGACGCCACTTTAAATCAGGGTTTCTTCTTAATGTGCCTAACCCAGTACAAGGTGCATCGACTAAAACTCTATCAAATTTTCCTTTTAGTCTTTTTATCTTAAGATCATTTTCATTAGCTATTCTCTGCATCATTATATTTGAACCACCAGACCTCTTAAGTCTTTGCTTTAAGTTTGCTAAACGTCTTTCAGAAATATCAAATGCATAAACACGCCCTGTATTTTTCATTATGGATGACATGGCTAATGATTTACCACCAGCCCCAGCACAAAAATCTGCCACCATTTGACCTCGTCCTGGACTTAATAGGAAGGAAAGAATTTGGCTACCCTCATCTTGAACTTCAATATTACCATTCAAGAATAATGAGTGCTTATTAATAGCCGTTCCTCTAGGTAAAGAAATACCTATTGGCGAATATATAGTAGGTAATATTAATCTCTCGTGCTGTGGAAATGATTCTTTTAAATCATTTATCACCTCGTTCCTTGATTTGTCTTTTAATGTATTAACACGGAGATTTAATTGAGCAGGCACTAGTAAGCTTTGAGCTAACATGATTAACTCTTTCTCTGAGAATTGCTTGATTAATTTTTCCCATATCCAATCTGGAAGACTTAATTTAACTGGCCAGCTTTTTATTATTTGTTTATTTGATTTTTTATTTTGTAGCCATTCAACTTCATCATCATTAAGCACAGAGGTTAATTCACGTACACTTTTCCCCAGCATGACCATTAAATATACCAAAATCATTTTTTTGGGGTTCTCATCTTGAACTATTTCTTCTAAGTACCTTTTATTTCTTATGACACCATAAAATATTTCAGCAATATTTGATCGATCATGACTACCAAGATTTCTATTTTTTTTAAAAAAATGGCTTAAGTGAACATCTGCTGGATTTTTTCCAATAAAAACTTCTTTCAAAATATCTGCACATGTTGATACAACAAATTTATTAATCATTTCTTTCCACTTGAATTTTAAATATTTCTTGAGTTATTTTACTTAGATCTTCATCAGTTATTGATACTTTAAAGGGAAGAAATCCAAAGTCTTTTGCTAGCCATAGATCAATTCTTTCAGGATCTTGATAATTAAATTTTGCTACGTGAGTATAATCTATGTTACCTAGCTTACTCTTCATTTGTCCTTCTTCTATGTATTGATAGTTATATGTTTTAAAAATTTTTGCATTTGTAATTGGTATTTGCATTTTATCAAGAGGGTTTAAGAACATAAATTGAAACATAAAGCTTAATTGGTCTTGAGTCCCCTTAGATAGATTAAAGAAATCTTCTTTATTTTGACGAATAATTTTAAGCTTATTAGCCTCCCAATCAAAAAAGGCCTCATTTTTTAGCTTATCTCCATATTTATAAAGATAATAATTTGGCTGTATCCCAGCATCATTAATTACCCCTTCACTTCTTTGAATCAATGATTTTGAATAAATTAATGATGTTATACCATTGGCTTTTGCTTCATATGAAATAACATAACCACTTTGATCGATAACGTATTCGATATTAAGAATTCCTACCTCTGATCTATTACTTACTTCTTTATTTTTCTTTTTTCTATCCCCAAATAAGGTAAAGTTATCGATATTGCCTTTATTCGGAGGCAATTCATGAAATACTTTATATTGCATCTTAATTGATTGTATTTCATCTCCATATGCTTTTTCTTTTTCTGGAATAATTATTTCTTCAACAGGCTGGCAAAGCTCACAAACCTCTGTGTTATTTATTTCTTCTTTTATATAGCTTTTACTAATTTTAGATGGTGGTTCTTTAACTTTGCTTTGGCTTTGTATTGGTTGCTTTTTCTTTTTAATTTTATGTATTTTTTTTAAATTATGATTTGTTGAACTCGCTGGTATAGGAATCATCTCAATAAAAAGATGTTCGTCAGATTTTATTTCATTAAAAGAAAAATGAATATTACTAAAAAAAAATAAATGGGCTAAAAGAGAAATTACTAATGCAATAATTAAATAATAATATTTCATTTTTTTATAGTGGTAGGTTTGTCTTAACTATTTTTTGCTTAATTGTTACCCCTAAATTTGTCATCAATTCTAATTTGAGTGGGACTCGATATTTTCCCTTAGAAATCCATACATAATGTTTTGAATTTTTTTTTGAAAGAATCTTACCCTCATAAAGCTCAGCAACTATTCTCTTATTATTTACTTCAATAATTTCATCTCTTATTTTCTTATACCCATAATCACGAATCTTTTTCCCCTCTAAAACAGTAAAGCTATATTCTTTTTGGTTTCTCTTTTCAAAGTTAAATTGATATAAATATATGGCTAAATCTAAATTTTTAGGCTTTAATTCTAGCAATGATGTTTGGCCTTTATATTTAATCTTTATTTTTTTAGGGGAAGGCTGAAATATTGCAACAATATTTTTTTTTGGCTTCTTGATATTATTTAGCTTAAATATTTTTGGTATAAATCCACTATTATTAATTATTCCTTCACTATATAACTCCCTATTTCCAATCAGCCTTAATATTCCGTGTGCTTCGGTAGTTGCCTTCAATGAGTAATTCTTGTTTTTACTCTCATATTTAATATTTATATTTCCAATAAATTTATTGGTCTGTTTTAATTCATATTCCATATAGAATTGATCTGGAAAATTTTGTGCAGCACTAATTAAATTAGTGAAGAAAATTAACAAAAATAAGAATCTAGTTGATTTCAGTCTGAAGCTCATCGCTTATTCTATTTTTAACAACTCCTACTAAAAAAGATTTTTCACCACAGTCTTTTAATATTTTTAATGCTTGTTCTTGATCCCGAGGATTAATAATAATTGCCATACCAATACCACAATTAAATGTTCTATATAGTTCAAGATTGCTAAGATTCCCATTTTCTTTAAGCCATTCAAAAATTCTAGGAATTTTCCATGTTTTTCGATCTAATGTTGCTTTTAAATTTTTTGGGAGAATACGAGGGATATTCTCTATAATACCTCCACCAGTAATATGTGCCATTGCATTTACTTTCACTAAACTTAGAAGCTTCAGTATTGATTTAACATAAATTCTAGTAGGCATCATCAGTACTTCACCAATTGTCTTTTCATCAAATTCTTGGTTTAGATCAATATTTGTCTTATCTATAATTTTTCTAATTAAGGAGTATCCATTTGAATGGGCACCCGATGAGGCTAAACCAATAATTATATCGCCATTAGAAACATCACTTCCATCTATAATATTATTTTTTTCAACAGCCCCAACACAAAATCCTGCCAGATCATATTCCCCTTCTGAATACATACCTGGCATTTCTGCTGTCTCTCCTCCAACCAATGAACATCCTGCAAGAAGACATCCATCAGCTATACCCTTAATTACTTTAGTTGCTGTAGGTACCTTTAAACTTCCACAGGCAAAATAATCTAAGAAGAATAATGGCTCTGCCCCTTGAACTAAAATATCATTTACACACATTGCCACTAGATCCTGTCCTATTGTTTCATGGCTATTAAGCTCAACAGCTAATTTTAACTTTGTACCTACACCATCTGTTCCTGACACCAAAACTGGGCTCTTAAATTTTTCAGGAATTTCAAACATTGAACCAAACCCACCTAAACCGCCTATTACTTCTTTTCTAGAGGTCATTTTTGCAAATGGCTTGATATTTTTAACTAGTTGATCCCCCGCTTCAATATCGACACCTGCATCCTTATATGAAATAGATTTAGATTGTTTGAATTTTTGAGACAAGTTATTTATCCTCTGAATAAATTATTACATTACGTATAATAGAATTTTAACTTAATTTACAGCCAATAGTTATTTTCATCTTAAAGCTCTTTTTATGGACCAACTTTTACTAAATATTCATCCACCAGCTGAAAAAACACTACAAAATTTTGTAGCTGGGAATAATCATGAGTGCCTCGAAGCTATTAATAATTTTATTTACTCTGATAATAATCAATTTATTTATTTATGGGGTGGGAAGGGTAGTGGGAAATCTCATCTTTGCAAAGCCCTTTCTGCTCATAAAATAACTATAATTGAAGATGTCGATACGTTTAACGAAGATCGTCAAATCGAAACCTTTAACTTATTTAATCAGCATAAGGCTACTCAAAAAAAAATGTTGCTCACAGGATCAAATGCTCCATCCTACATGGGATTGAGAGAAGATTTTTCGAGCAGATTAAGTTGGGGGCTTGTTTATCAATTAAAAGTATTAACTGATAATGAGAAATTATTAGCTCTCGAAAATCATACAAAAGAAAAAGGTATGTCACTTAATCACAATGTTCTAACTTATTGTATGAAACATTTGAGGCGTGATTTGCCGTCTTTAATTGCTACATTAGATGCTCTTGATGAATGGTCCTTAAAAACTAAAAAACCTATAACGATTCCTTTGCTTAAGGAATTAGTTGATTAAATTATCTAATGACGAATTAGATAATCAAAGGCCCCAAGCGCTGCTTTTGAACCTTCTCCCATAGCAATAATAATTTGCTTATAAGGTACAGTGGTTACGTCGCCGGCTGCAAATACACCAGGCAATGATGTTGCCCCATTATTATTAATTTCAATTTCACCATATTTACTAAGATCTAAAGCTCCATTTACCCAATCAGTATTTGGTACTAACCCAATCTGAATAAATATTCCCTCAATATTTAATTGCTTCTCTTCTTTGGAGCTTCTTTCCATGTATTTTATATGGGTAACTTTATCTGAACCATATATTTCATTTGTTTGAATATTTACCAAGACATCAACATTCTTTAGCGTTTTTAATCTATCGACTAATATCTGGTCAGCTTTTAATTCAGGCGCAAACTCCAAGACAGTAACGTGGCCAACTATACCAGCCAAATCAATAGCTGCTTCTATTCCAGAATTACCACCACCAACGACAGCAACATTTCTTCCTTTAAATAAAGGCCCATCACAATGCGGGCAGTATGCTACTCCCTTGCCTTTATATTCTTTTTCTCCTGGCACTCCCAACTCTTTCCATCTTGCTCCTGTAGCAATAATAATTGATTTACTCTCAAGCGTTCCTCCACTCTCAAGCTCAACTATGTAATTAGAATTTTCATTCTTAGTTAAATTCTTAGCTCTCTGAAGGTTAATGATATCAACTTCATATTCTTTAACATGCTCCTCTAATGCTGCAACCAGCTTTGGACCTTCGGTAGCTTTAACAGATATAAAATTTTCAATACCAAGGGTATCCATAACCTGCCCCCCAAATCGTTCTGCAACAATACCTGTTCTGATACCCTTTCTTGCCGCATATACAGCTGCTGATGATCCCGCAGGGCCACCGCCTACTATAAGCATATCAAAAGGTTTCATAGCTGAAATTTTTTCAGCAGCTTTATCAGAAGCTTTTGTATCAATTTTATTAATAATTTCCTCAAGATCCATTCGGCCCTGTCCAAACTCTTTACCATTTAAATGTATAGTTGGGACAGACATAATCTTCTTGGTATTTATTTCGTCCTGAAATAACGCCCCATCAATCATGCAATGACTTATGCCAGGATTTAATAGAGATAAAACATTAAGTGCCTGAACAACATCTGGGCAATTATGGCAACTTAAAGAAATATATGTCTCAAATAAAAAATCTCCCTCAATATTTTTTATTTGTTCAATTTGTTCGTCAGATATCTTTACGGGATAGCCACCGACTTGAAGTAATGCCAATACTAGCGATGTAAATTCATGTCCCATAGGAATTCCTGCAAACTGAATACCAGATGATTCATTAGCTTTATTTACTTTAAAGGATGGAATTCTCTCTTTACTATCATCAAAAATATTCAATGATACCTTGTCAGACATACCTGATATTTCTTTTAATAAATCTAACATTGTTTCAGATGCCTTTTCTTTATTGGTGAAGGCATCAATATTCACTGCAGATTCAATTTTGGTTAGGTATTGATTTAATTGTTCTTTTATTTTTATATCAAGTGACATTCAATATATACTCTTAATTATATAAGGATTGGGCCAAGACTCTGGCCCAATTTCCTCAAGTTTTAGTTAAATACAATCTGTTTGGGCTTCCAACCATCTTTTTTGACATTTTTTATCTGCCCCGCAAACTTCTTCTATACTTTTCTCTTCGTCATTAATTTTAATAATGTAGAGTTTATTAATTATTTTCATCGTTACCTCTTATCAAAAAATATAAACCTATAAGCAATAAGAATATTTGCTCACTCATAAATAATCGAGGCGTTATGAACCAATCGCTATGAGCAATGCTTAAGGCAACAACCATAATAATCACTATAAGTAATGCCCCAAATCGAGTTAAAAGACTACCTAAATGATCTCTAAATAGACCACCACAAATTAAAATTATTCCTGCTGTTAATTCGGCTATCGCAACAAAAGAAGCTAAAGTTTCTGAAAAACCAAAATAATCTATTAACTTTTGTGGGGGCAAAGGAAACTTCCCATAACCATGAAAAAAAAAAGAAATACCAAGCCCTAGTCTTAAAAGCCATGGGGATATAACCCTAAACTTACTAAAAATTTGATTGGCTCTCTTATCTAAATATTCCATACGAGTTCCTTATTTAATGGTATAAAAATTTATTTAAATTTTTCCAACTAGGTCCAATGAAGGAGTAAGTGCTTCTTCTCCTGGTTTCCAAGAAGCAGGGCAGGCTTGGTTTGGATTTGCTGCTACGTGCTGGGCTGCTTGAATTTTTCTAAGAAGATCAGTTGCTGATCGACCAATACCTAGATCATTTACTTCTGCAGTCTTTATAATACCTTCAGGATTAATTATAAATGAACCTCTAAGCGCTAATCCTGCTTCCTCAATCATTACGTCGAAGTTCCTCGTCATTGTTCCTGTTGGATCTCCAATCATTGGAAACTTAATTTTTTTAATCGTATCAGAAGCATCATGCCATGCTTTGTGAGTGAAGTGGGTGTCAGTTGAAACTGTATAAACTTCAACGCCTATTTTTTGAAGTTCGTCATAATGATCTGCAATATCACCAAGCTCTGTTGGGCATACAAATGTAAAATCGGCAGGGTAAAAAACAACAGCCGACCATTTACCTTTTAGGTCAGCTTCAGTTACCTCAACCTCTTTTCCATTATGAAAGGCCGTTGCTGAAAATGGCTTAACTTCAGTATTTATTAATGAAGACATTAGTTTAGTTCCTTATTAAGTTTAAGAAACATAATTATATGGAGAAATTTTTAATATGTATAATTAATTATAAATATTAATATAATATATTTTACTTATCACAACCCCTTACGAAATAATTCCAACTCTTTTTGGAGCTCTTTTAATCTTGATTCTACTCGAGACTTTTCATAAAAATTACCATCTTTTGCTCTCACAGCTAGATCTAGAAGTGTAATTGCGTCTTTTATATTGTAACGATAATAAAATGCTTCTGCTAAATTCTCATGCTGTAATAAAACCTTACCCTCTTTGGCTTGCGCCTTCGACATTAACTCATAAAGGTTAGGGTCTTCAGGATAGATTAATAAATAATCATTTAATAAATCAATTGCTACAGTTGTATTCGATGACCTAATATAATGTTCGGCTAAGCCATAAACAAAAGCCCTATGACTTGGAAAGCTAGATAGCCCTTTCTTATAAAGTTTAGTTGCCTCTGTTATTCTGCCCTCCTGAATTAAAATAATTGCTTCTAAATTAAGCAGCATTGGATTGGGTGTCTTTTTTTTCTTTATGTTTTCCAATTCATTTCTTGCCTTAATAATCATATTGCTTCTTAAATATGCATAAGTTAATGCAAAACGTTCCCCGGCCTCATTAATATATGATTTATTTTTAATATTTGTCTCAAGAATTTTTATGATAGTTTTTTTTTGTTCCAGGAATGCCTTTATCTTTCCCTTAACGTAATAGAAATTATCAGAATCCATTCGCTGTTTATATGGATATTCACTCAAACGATTCTGAATATCACTAATTCGATCGCTTGTAATAGGATGAGTTCTTAAAAAAGCAGGGGCAGCCCCTTGACTAAATTGATTGCCTTTCTGCATAGTCTTAAAAAAATCAATTGAAGCTCTTACATCAAATCCTGCACGATCTAAAATTTTGATGCCCTCTCTATCTGCCTCTTGTTCATGCTTTCTTGTGAAATCAAGAGTATTTTGAACCGCAGATGCATTAGCTGCTGTGGAAGTTGCAGCTGCCAGATCTGGATTTGAACGAGAGACTAATAAAGCAAAGGCTAGGGCGAGAGTAGTTTTATAGCTATCACGCTTTTGTTTTGCGATAATTCGAGGTAAATGCTTCTGAGAAATATGAGCAATCTCATGTCCAAGTACACTTGCTAATTCAGATTCCGAATTAGCTGCCAAAAATAAACCTGTATGGACCCCAATTACCCCACCCAATGTAGCAAATGCATTAATAGTTGAATCATTTAATATAAAAAACTTTATATCTCGACTTGCAATCGAAGTTCCAGTCAGCAAACGACGACCTAGATTTCCCAGATAATCATCCACCTCAATGTCATTAACCACTAAAGGATTTTTATTGACCTGGTAAAGGATTTGTTTAGAAATTTTATCCTCATCTGCAGAGCTAAAGATTGTGTCCGAAGAACTTCCTAATTCTGGCAATTCATTGGCCATCAGACTAACGCTAAAAAAATAAATCAGTAACAAAAGCTTTTTCATTGTTTTAATTATAGTTAATATAGTATGACGAAACATTATAAAGCGATAAACAGATGCTCACACATATTGATAAAAATGGAAATGCCAAAATGGTTAATATTTCAGAAAAACTAATAACGCAAAGATTAGCTATAGCCTCTGGGATAATTACCATGAAAAATAAGACTCTTGACCTGGTAAAATCTCAGAGCCATAAAAAAGGGGATGTTTTAACGGTTTCTAAAATTGCTGCAATTCAGGCAGCTAAAAATACTGCTACCTTAATCCCGATGTGCCACCCAGTAGCCCTATCATCGATTGAAATAGAATTTGAGATTAATGAAAAAGATTTATCAATTGAATGCATTGCAACTACACAATGTTCTGCGCAGACTGGAGTAGAAATGGAAGCATTAACAGCTGTATCTGTTGGTTTATTAACCATATATGACATGTGTAAAGCTGCAGACAAAGGCATGACAATAACAAATATTAGCCTTCTTAAAAAAACAGGGGGTGCCTCAGGCCTTTGGGAGAAATAAAATAATTAAAACGTGCCTTGTCATAAAGTTTAATAAAGTAAGATTAATTATCTTTTACTATATTTTGTATTTAAAGCGATTAACTATTTCGCTAAAAATAACTTTTGGCTTTGCGTTGTAAATGTTTTTTTCTTTATCTTGGAAGTAATGGGCTAAAATTCCCCATGGCCTATATCTATTTGGTTCTCCAGGTCCAAATATAGTAAATGTTCTTGTTTTAACAGCACTTGCTAAATGACCTAAGCCAGAATCATTACCAATAAATAAATCTGCATTCTTAAGTACAGCAGCAGTTGTAAGTAAATCGAGCTTTCCAGTAAGATTTAAGAAACTACCTTGATATTCTTTTTTGAAATCTGATGTAAACTCATCATCTTTTTTATTGCCAATAAGAACAACTGAATTAAAATATTTTTTTAACAAATATGCAAGTTGTGCATAGTATTTAGCAGGCCAAATCTTATGAATAGAATTAGCTCCAAGACCAATAATTAATAATCGACCTCTTGACTTTAAAAGAATTTTTTTAGCTTTATCTTGCTCTTTTTTATTTAACCAAATAATAGGGTCAGGTAACTTACTTAATCCTTCTTTAAGAGAAAGAAAGTGCTTCTCAATACTATGAATATTTTTGTCTTTTATTTTGTAAAGCCTGCTTTTCGCTTTAATAAAATATAATAAACCATCAGATCTAAGATCTACTGCTAAATCGTAATTATTACCCCTAACCTCCTTAATCAGCTTAAATGTTCCTGCTAATCCCTGAGATTTATCTTTTTGGTAAAATTTATCAACTATTGGACAATGCCTATATAAAATTTCTGACCTTGCATCTCCAATAATATCAATTCTAGCATTTCTATATTTCTGACCTAATCTTATAAGTGTTGGAATTGTTAGGATGACATCTCCAATATTAGATAAGGTTACAAATAAAATTTTTTTTACCTGATCTGGTTTACTCATTTATTTACAATCTTTTTAAATCGATCATAACTCCAATAGTACTGTGTGGGATTTTTTCTAATAAATAACTCAAGCTCTTTATTAAGATCTAATGAGGTTGAAATATTTTCTCTCTTAATTGATTTAAAATGAATATCAAATCCTTTTCCATTCTTAAGTCGCTCGCCATAAACCATAATAACTGAAGCTTCAGTTCTTTTTATCAGCTTATTTGTTAAAACCATAGTGTATGCCGGCCTTCCAAAAAAATCTGCTATTTCTCCCTGACCTTTATCTGCAACTTGATCCGGAAGAATTCCTACAGCTTCCGACCTTTGCAAAGCAGTCAAAATTTTTCTTAGGCCCGTACCGTCTGCCGGAGCTAAATTAACAAGACCTTTTCTTCTTCCATTAATCATAAGATCGCTCATCCATTTCTTCCTAGCTTTCCTATACATAATAGTTACTGGATTACTAACACCATAATAGATTGAGGTAATTTCAAAGCAACCCAGATGGGGAGTTAAAAATATTATTCCTTTACCCTTCTTTTCAGCTTTATCTATAAATTCCTGGCCATGGATTTTTTTAACTAGACTAATAGCTTTTTCTTGCGAAGAACCCCATATATATAGAGTTTCTAAAATACTTTTTCCAAGCTCTTGAGTGTTCACTTTTATTGCTTGAGGAACGTTAACTTTCTCAAATATCCCACAATTTTCTATATTTTCTTTTAGAATTTTATAGCTTTTCTTGCTTAAAGAAAAATATAGCACACCAAAATATTTTCCCAGAATATGAACAGTCCTCAAGCTCAGCTTAGATAAAAAAAAGGTTAGGGTATACAGTAATTTTTTTTGAATCAAAATATTAAGTTTATTTATTAAGTAATAGTTTATTATATGCTAACAAAATCATAGTTTATGCTTCATATTTATGCATGCCTTAAAAATTTTTGAAAAATATATTCCATATCTCCTTCCATTTCTTCTAATTTTTTTTAGGGGGCTAGCAGATCTAACTGTCTTACTCATAGGAATGCTTTTTATATATAAATCCTATAAGGATTCAAATTGGTTATGGACCAACGAAAAGTGGTTTAAATTTTCTTTAATATTTATCTTATATTTATTAATAATAAATTCATCATTAAGTATAAATCCTCATGATTCAATCTTCTATGCAGTTACATTCGTACGATGGCCAATATTCGCGATTGCGCTATATTTCTGGATATTTAAGTCTAATGATTCTATCAATAAGTTTCTGGTATCTCTTTCTCTAGTTTTATTTTTTTTAATACTTGATGTTTGGTATCAGTTTATTACAGGTGTAGATATATTCGGTTATGAAAAATATAGCCCAGGAAGACTTACTGGGCCCTTAAGAAATAATCCCGTAATAGGAATATTTATAACAAAATACCTATACCTATTTCTTACCTCATTAATAATTTTTAAAATATTTGATAAAAAATACTTAAGGTTAATATCTCTAATTAGTCTTATTTGTCTTGGATTTATAACTGTTCTAATAACTGGAGAAAGAATGTCTATCATTCTGTTCACCTCATCAATATTTATAGTTATGACAGGAGCAGGTGGGCATAAGATTGAAAAATTATATGGATTATTAATTACTATATTTTTGTTATTAGGCTGCCTAGAAATAATGCAATTAACTTATCCCCTTGTAGCTGAAAGAGCAATTAATAGTGTAGTTTATAAATTACAAAATTTTCCGGAATCAGATTATGGTATGGTTTTTAGGACAGCCTATCATGTATGGTTACAGAATCCATTATTCGGAGGTGGACTTCATCAATTTAAGGAATTACCAAATTTATATGGAATAAATATTTGGGATGGAGCAAAAATTTTTCACCCTCACAACCATCCTTTATCACTACTTGCTGAAACTGGGATAATAGGCTTAGTTTTATTTTATACAATAATCATACAAATACTTATAAAAGCATTAATCCCCGTCATAAATAAAAAAGAATGGTTTAAGTTAGCCCTATTATTTAATTTATTATATATATGCTTTTTCCCATTTATGACACATTTCAGCTTTCAGCATAATTGGATGAATGCTACGAACTGGCTTATAGTAGGCTTTGTATTGGCATTAGCTAAAAAATATGAATAAAGTAAAAAATAAGAGCTCATATAAAATTTTCCAAGATCAAAAAAATAATTATGGTCAAAAGGAATTTCAATCTGTAGATTTAAAAAGTAAGCCTATTGAAAAAATTTTAATCATTAAATGGGGGGGGATGGGAGATGTCATTATATCTACCGCAATAATAGAAGATATTTTAAAATCTTTTCCTAATGCCCAAGTTGATATAAATACTTTACCTCAATGGCAGATTATTTTTAAAAATCACCTAGGAATTAATAATATTTGGGGCTTTAATAATAAAAAAGGTCTAAGTACTTTAGTCCATTTATACAAATGGATAAAAATGGTTAAGATGGAAAATTATAACTTAATCGTTGATTTGCAGACAAATGATAGGTCTAGAATTTATCTTTCAATTCTTAAATTACTAAGCAACAATACAAAATATATAATTGGTAATCATGCTGTAAAACCATATTCTATTGTTCCGAAAACTCATATAAAAATTACTAATCCATTTCAAATGATGCAACGAACGATTAATAGTATTGGAATAAAGTCTAATATTTTTTCACCTAAAATTTATACATCAAAATATGACTCCATTAGATCTCGGAGTATTCTCAAAGCTAATTCTTTAAAGGACAATAATTTTGTTATTCTTATATGTGGAAGTAATAAAAGAGGGAAAAATAAACGTTGGGGGATAGAAAATTTTAATGCCTTAGCAGGCTTAATTCAAAAAAAATATAAATGTAAGTCAGTTCTTATAGGAGGTTCAGATGATATGGAGGAATGTTTGTCTATATCAAGAAATGATAAAGCTATAATAAATCTATGCAATAAGACTAATCTTATAGAGCTAATTGAAATATTTTCAAATGCTAAGTTCATCATAAGTAATGATACTGGCACTGCTCATTTAGCCTCTTCAACTAAAACTCCTATGATAGTTATTACGGGACCAACAGATCCAAAAAAAGTTAAACCCTTTGGAAAAAAAATTTTAGCACTTCAAGCAAATTCAAAAGATATGAATGGAATAACCCCAGCTGATATTCTTGATAATATAATTAAAATATTATGAACAAAAAGACTATTCTGTGGTGGGGAAGATTTGATCCTAATTACTCAAGAAATATGATCATAAGAAAACATCTAAATGAACTTAATTATAGAGTAATTGACTTTAGGCCATTCATAAGTACCTTCGGATTTATGGAAGCAATTTTAAGGAATATAGAAAAGCCTGATCTTGTTTGGGTCCCATGTTTTCGTCATAGAGATATACCAAGTGCAAAAAAATGGTCCGAACGATTAAATATTAAACTTCTTTTTGATCCGCTTATAAGCTCATGGGATAAAGAAGTACATGAAAAAAATAAAGTATACAGTCAAGAATCTTCTAATAAATTAAAAGATAAAGAATCGGCACTTCTCAAGAAGGCAGATATTGTTCTCTCTGATACATCTCTTCATGCAGATTTATTCAGAAAAAAATTAGGATTAAGTAAATCAAATAATCCAATAGTTTATGTTGGCGCAGAAGAGAGTTTATTTAAACCAGCCCCAAAAAATATTAGCTTAAATAAAAAATTTGACATTTTGTTCTATGGGAGCTTTATTTCATTACATGGTACAGAAATAATTGTCAGAGCTGCTAAATTAATGTCAGATCAACTTGACATTAAATGGACTTTATTAGGAAATGGGCCAGATTTAAAAAAATGTAAAATATTAGCTAATGCATTACCTAATGTATTTTTTGAAGATAATATCTCCTACTCATCTTTACCAAAAAGAATTAATAAAGCAGACCTGCTTCTTGGAATATTTGGCAATTCAATTAAAGCAGAAAGTGTCATACCAAATAAAGTTTTCCAAGCTTTGGCCTGCGGAAAAACAGTTGTCACAAGAAGTAGTGATGCATATCCAGAAGAATTATCCAAGCTAAATAAAGGTATCATATTTAACAGGTCAAACTCTCCAGATGAATTATGCAGAATAGTAAAAAAAATGGTTAAAGATCCAATTTTTTTGAATGAAAGTAACAGTCATTCAAGAAAAATTTACTCGGAGTATTTCTCAGAAAAAATTATAAAAAAACAGCTGGTGAATGTATTAAAATTAGCTTTTTGAATGAACTAGATTATTATAAACATTCATAGTATTTTTTAACATATCATCCAATTGAAATAAATTTGTCTCTTTGATTTGAGGCTTATATTTAATAATTTTTTTTGTTTTCTTATAGAGCTCTAGTATGTTTCTAGATCCCACTAATCCTTCAGGAAATAGTAATTTTAACTGTTCCCCTACGCCACCATGATTATATCCAATTACTGGAGTTTTTAACTTAATAGACTCGATTACAGTTCTTCCAAATGATTCAGGTTCCAAGGATAAAGAATACACAACCCTAGATACTGCAATAATATTTTTTACATCAGATCTAAATCCCGTAAACGTAACAAAATCTTGAAGCCCATAATCAATGATTTTTTGCTCTAATTCACATTGATATCTATTTTTTTTATTCTTAGCATCTCCAATAATTAACCCGTGTACATTTAAATTATCTTTTTTTAGTCTAAGTAATAATTCTAAAAAATCTTCGTGCCCTTTTCTTCTAGTAATTCTAGAAGGTATACTTAAAATAATTTTTTTATCTAGTGCTGGAAATTCTCTTTTCCAGGACTTTATCCACCCTTTTGTTAACAAACAATCTCTTTTATATTCTTTAGGCTCGATACCTCTATAATTTAAAACTACCTTAGATTGATCTACATTGTAGTTTTTCCTTATAAATTTTCTAATTGAATTTGATACAACGATAACTCGATCGCCTTTTGTCATAATTGAGCTATATAAGCCTACTGAATTAAATCCATGTACCGTAGTTATAAAATGAGGTCTTATTTTTTTATCTATTAATTTTAGAGCAATAAAAACTATCCATGCAGGTAGCCTTGATCTCGCATGAATAATGTCAATATTTTTTTTCTTAATGAGTGCTACTAATTTAATAATATAAAAAAATGTGAAAATCGATTTCTTACCGATAGACCATTTAATATGAGTACTGCCATTATTTATAAGTTGATCTACCAATCTACCACCGTTAGAAATTACAATAGAATCATGTCCATTTCTCGAAAGATAGTTTGCAACCTCCAGCGTACCCTTTTCAACTCCTCCAGAAATTAGCGAAGGTAAAACCTGAACAACAACTAATTTTTTAAAAGTAGTATTAGTTTTTTTCATATTTTTTGAGAATAAATGCAGCACAATCTTCAGCTTCATTTAAATTTTTACGATTAATTGTTAATTTCTTATAGTTTCTTTTATCATCCCAATTACATCTCTTTCGTGCAAAAAGTTGCCTTGTTGCTAGATTTAACCTGTTATTTGGATATGCATCAAGACAGAGAAGTCCTACTTGTGCTCCATAGGATAATGCTTCATAGATCATAGAAAATGAATCATTAGTAACCCAAACGTAAGGAGCCTCAGACATTAATTCATTAATCCATTCTGGATCACTTTTACGATAGTGCAACTCTGAAGAATTAGTATAAATATCTAAATTTCGAGCATGTATAACATCATCGTCTCTTAAGAGTTTTCCAGGTTCTATGGCCTTTCGTTTTTCATGTCTTAAATGATTCAGAAAGTTTTTTGGAGTTCTTCTCGATGTAATTAACATAAATTTATCTTTAGGATTTTGTTTGATTAAATCAATAATTTGTGACTTTATCTTTATATTACTCCACTGATAATTTTTTGAAGGGCCACCTATTAAAATCATACTCTTCCCTGTTTTATTCTTTTTTCTTTCTTTGATATCTACAAGAGGTCCTTGCGTATAAAATATCTTTGCTTCGCTAGTTAAAATCCGGTCTGGATATTCTTTTTGAGCCAAAACTCTGTCATGTTCTGGAAGAATACATAAGTCAAACCAACTAGTAGGCATGCTTGGTTTCATTATTAATATCGACATTCCTCCGTAGTATTTTTTTGCAAATAAAACATATAAATGAGTTTGGTGTCCTGCACCAATAATTAAATTAGGTTTGCTTAAATTTTTTAATTTTTTTAATTTACCAGAAAGTAATGCCAGGGGAAAAATAGTTTTAGCAGGTAAATCAATATCACATACTTCACAATTTATTTTTTTTGATAATGCATTTATGGCTGCAATAGATTGTTTTTCGTGTCCGGCTTTACCATCAATGAAGCGCCAAATTGTAATAGATTTCTTCATTAGCTTGATTCTAAAATTAGTTTATATATTTCTTCTGCAGACATTGGGGCCATAGTTAATCCATATCGATAATGTCCAGAATTAATGAAAATATTTTCATAATTTTCAGCTTTCTTAATAATCGGAATATTTCCTTTGGTACCTGGCCTAATTCCAGCCCAATGATTTTCAGGAATTATCCCTTTCAATTCTGGTACCAATATTGAAGTTTTTTTCATAAGCTCATTTAATGCAGTTGCATCAGTATTTTTATCAAAACCTACATACTCTACGGTACTTCCAGCTAATATTACTCCGTCTTTTCTTTGTAATATATAAAAATCATCAGAATATAAAATGTGTTTCATATTAACTTCTATTTTTTTATACTGAATCATTTGTCCTCTCACAGGATAGATAATATCCTCATGATCAATAACTAAATTTGAAGTCCATGCTCCAGAAGTAATAACAAATATATCAGCTTTAATTTGTTCATTTTCTGTTGTAGGCCAACTTTCAATTTTATAGCCTTCTTTTTTTAGTTTTATTAAACTTGTATTTTCTCTAATATTAATTCCAATTTCTTGCATAAATAATTTAATTGCTTTCATCAATCTTGGGGGGCGAATTTGAGTCACTTTTGGAAATAAATATGAGGGTAAATTTAAAAATGAACACTCATTAAAATTTAAATTATTATTTTTTGCCCAATTTAAAATAGTTTTTTTATCTGAAGGATCAATACATAACAAACTAGATTCAATGAATTCTGAATCAATACCAGTAATCTTAAATAATTTTGATGAAAAATTCTTATAGAAATTTGCAGCGTAGATACATAGCTCAAAAACTCTTGGTTCATACTCCCATGGCATTAAAGGAAATAAAATACCTGCCCCTGCCCAGCTTGATTCTTTTCCAATTTCATTTTTATCAATTATAGTCACATCATAACCTGACTCTTGAAGCTTAATTGCTGTAAGGCATCCAACGATACCAGCGCCTATAACTGCAACTTTTAATGACACTATTTATTTCCATTTATTACATATTTTTCAAAAATATTTAAGTCTGCCTGCAAGCCTAAAATAACAATTATATCGCCTGATGATAATACTATATCCTCACGTGGTTCAATATTCTCAAGCATATTAGGTCTTCTTAAATGTTGAATTTCAATATTAAATTCTTTTAATGGAATACTCTTAATAGGCCTATTTACCACAAAGAAATATTTATCTATTTCAATTGAGTGAAGTTGAAATCGCTCTTGTAAATTATTATCTTGATCAAGGTCAGTTTCACCAGCAAAAAAACCTCTGAACATCTTATATCTCTCACTTCTAAATACTCTTATTTTCTTTATAACATTACTCAATGGAATTCCTAATATTACTAATGCATGAGATGCAAGCATTAAACTCCCTTCTTGAACTTCTGGAACAACATCTGTTGCTCCAGCTTTTTGGAGTGCCTCAACTGAGGATTCATCTTTTGTTCTCACGATAACAGGTAATTTTGGGTATGCTTCCCTAATAACATTCAATACTTTTTCAGTAGATCTATCATCTGCATATGCAATCACAACGGCTTTAGCCCTTTCAATACCTGCAGCTTTCAAAACAATTCTTCTACTTGCATCTCCATACATTACGTTCTCTCCAGCATTAGAAGCATCATTTACTCGATTTAAATCTATATCTATTGCAATATAATCAATGTTTTCTTCCTTTAAGAACCTCCCCAAGTATTGTCCACTTCTTCCATATCCGCATAAAATTACGTGATTAGAAAAATCATGGCCTAAACCTTCTAATTGCTTCATAAGAGTTTCTGTTTTCTTTGAATATCCCTTAGCAATATATCTAGCTATTCTTCCATTGAATGGAATTAGTATAGGAGCAAATAACATAGATAAAAGACATACCGCTAATGTAATTTGTAAAATATCTCCAGAAATAATTCCACTCTCTTGTCCAAGAGCCAATATCACAAAGCTAAACTCGCCAGCCTGAGAAAGAATGACACCTGTTCTAATACCAACTCCCAATTCATATTTAAACAAAGTAGTAAGCAGAGTTATTAGGGCCACCTTAAAAAGTGTGAGGCATAAAAATAAGACTATTATTAATAAAAAATTATTGCCTAGAATATCAAGATTCAACATCATCCCGACACTAATAAAAAATAATCCTAATAAAATATTTCTAAATGAAGTTATATCTGATTCAACTTGGTGCCTATATCGAGTTTCGGAAATCAACATCCCAGCTAAAAATGCGCCTAATGCATAAGAAAGTCCGGCTAACTTAGTTACATAAGCAAAAATAAGGGTAATCATTAACACATTTAAAACAAATAGCTCCCTAGATTTATTTTTTGCAACAATTCCAAACCAAAAATTCATTACAGGCTGACCTGCTTTGAAAATAATAAATAATAATAATAAAATTTTTATTACTGAAAAAGAGATAATTTCAACTAAATTAGTATCTTGTGCATTGAAAACAGGTATTAAAATTAAAATTAAAATTACTGCAATATCTTGGAATAATAGAATACCAATTGATAGTCTTCCATGCCGACTATTTAGATCAATACGCTCCATTAAAATTTTTGACACAATTGCTGTTGAAGACATAGTAAGAGCTGATCCGATAATAAACGCAGCTGGAAGATTTAAACCGAAGAAAATTCCAAAAAGAATAACAGTAAAAATTGTTATAAGAACTTGAGAGCTTCCCAGGCCAAAAAGAATGTTTCTCATCGCATTTAATTTGGGTAAGCTAAATTCAAGACCTATTGTAAACATTAAAAAAACAATGCCGAACTCAACAAAATGTCTACTTGATTCAGAGTCTGGCAAAATACCAAATGCATGGGGCCCTAATACTAAACCAACAACAAAATAGGCGATCATAGGCGGTAATCTTAAATAGCTAAATAAGGCTACCAATAAGACAGAACTTACTAATAATAAAATAATTAATTGAATAGATTCAAACATAACTTTTAAATGACTTCGGTATATACTTTATTCTACTATTAAACCCTTTTATACTTATGAATTACTACAAAAATTATAATTAATAATTAAACTATGGCAAATAAACCAAAAGACATAATAAAAATAGCACAGGAAGTACTTGAAATTGAAGCTCAAGAGATTCTTCATGCTAGCAAGAATATTTCGAGTAGCTTTGTTAATGCTGTCAATCTAATCATTGATTGTTCTGGGCGGGTTGTATTAAGTGGAATGGGAAAATCAGGACATATTGCTAGAAAAATTGCCTCAACACTTGCGAGTACTGGAACGCCAGCTTTTTTTATGCACCCTGGAGAAGCAAGTCATGGCGACCTTGGTATGATTACAAAAAACGATATAGTTATTATTTTTTCAAATTCAGGACAAAGCTTAGAAATTAGTTCAATTATTCCAAATATTAAAAGAATTGGAGCAAAAATTATTTCTATTTGCAGTAATTCAAACTCAGACCTGGCCATACAAAGTGATATTCATATCTCTTCTGATGTTAAACAAGAAGCCTGCCCCCTAGGACTAGCTCCAACTGCCAGCTCAACAGTATCTTTGGCGCTTGGAGATGCGCTAGCAATTTGCATACTAGGTTTAAGAGGATTTACAGCAGATGATTTTGCAGAGTCTCATCCAGGAGGATCTTTAGGGAAAAATCTTTTAATAAAAATCAAAGACATAATGAGAAT
Organism: Methylophilaceae bacterium; assembly: GCA_028247015.1. Classification (GTDB taxonomy): domain Bacteria; phylum Pseudomonadota; class Gammaproteobacteria; order Burkholderiales; family Methylophilaceae; genus BACL14. The sequence goes on from JAOKFJ010000001.1 coordinate 24,450, forward strand.
AAATAATTCAATTCCCAAGGTTACTCCCCAGTCATCACTTAAAGATGCCATTATAATAATAACTAAAAAAATGGTTGGTTTTACTGCAGTCATTGATGAGAAAAATAAACCAGTAGGTATTTTGACAGATGGCGATTTAAGACGAGCATTAATAGCAAATAAAACAATAAGTAGTAGTGTGGATGATTGTATGACTAAAAATCCCATTGTCTTAAAATCATCACAATTAGCAATTGATGCCGTGAATATAATGGAAAAATCTAAAGTTAATAGCTTTTTAGTTGTTAATGAAAAGAATGAATTAGTTGGTATTGTTAATCTTCAAGATCTACTCAAAGGTAAAGTAATATAATTATAGCTATGGAAAACAAACTATCTTCTATTCTTGTAATTCTTCTCATTTCCTTAATTGCGTTAACTACTTATTGGCTAAAATTAGAAGTCATTAAAGAGCTGTACTCAGAAAAATCTCTTCTAGCAAGTGGTCCTGACTTCTTTTTAAATGAGTTTTCTACTCAACAAACCACTGAAAATGGTCACATAAAATTTATGTTAGCTGGAAAGAAAATGACTAATTATGAACATATTAATAAAACCTACCTCAAAAATCCAAAATTTACTAAATATGAGGAAGGTAGGCCTTATTCTTGGATAACTGGAGGTAAAGGAGAAATCACAAGCCTAGGAGATGAAATTATTGTGAAAAATAATGTAACGCTCACTCGAATAGCTACGCCTAAAAAAAAAACTATGAAGCTATTCACAGACTCTCTTAATATATTTCCAAACACTGAGTTAGTTAATACAAAGTCGCCAATAAAAATTGTTCAAGAGCCTAATATTGAAATCAATGGAGTTGGTATGGAGTATGATAAAAAAGAAAATACTTTTAAGCTTTTAAGTAATGTAAAAGTACACTATGAAAAAATTATTAAATAAAAAATTTATCTTAGATCATGAATTATAAAAATAAATTTATAGGTTTATATTTATTTTTTTTAACTCCAATGATTTTAGCGGAGCAAGCAGATAGAGATATGCCGATTGAAATTGAATCGGACTCTATGATATTAGATGATAATCGTAGTATTAGTATTTACAAGGGGGATGTCATTTTGACACAAGGCACAATGATAATTAAAGGAGATGAGCTAACTGTGAAAGAAGATAAACAAGGGTTTCAGCATAGCACTTCTAAAGGTAGTCCAACATCCTTCAAACAAAAACGTGATGGAATGGACTCATATATTGAAGGCAAGGCATCTCGTATAGAATATGACGGACATATGGACAAAGTTCATCTTTATGATAAAGCATCAGTAAAAAGAGGTAATGATACTGTTTACGGTGACTACATAATTTATGATGCTAATGCTGAAATTGCTCAAGCAATGTCAGGAAGTACAAAAGATAATTCTGGAAATAATTCAAAGAAAACACGAACAAGAATAATTATTTCTCCAAAGAAAAAGAATTAGACTATGGCTGAACTAACTATTCAAAATTTAAGGAAAAGTTACAAAAAAAAGGTAGTTGTTAAAGATATTTCTCTTAATGTAAAAAGTGGTGAGGTTGTGGGCCTGCTCGGTCCAAATGGTGCAGGCAAAACAACATCTTTTTATATGATCGTAGGCTTGGTTGCAGCAGAAAACGGTTCTATTAAAATTGATCAAAATGAATTAACTAAAATGCCTATTCATAATCGTTCTAAAATTGGTATCTCATACCTTCCACAAGAACCTTCTATCTTTAGAAAAATGACAGTTAGAGAAAATATTTTAGCTGTATTAGAACTTAGGAAATTTTCAAAGCAAAAAGTAGAGGAAAAGTTACAAGATCTATTAAAGAATCTAACTATTGAACATATAAAAGATAGTCCAGCAATTAGTCTTTCTGGTGGGGAAAGGAGAAGGGTTGAAATAGCTCGGTGTTTAGCTACTGACCCTAAATTTATTCTTCTGGATGAGCCCTTTGCAGGAATTGATCCAATTGCAGTCCTTGATATTCAAAAAATTATCACTCAGTTGACCTCATTAGGTATTGGTGTCCTAATCACTGATCATAATGTTAGGGAAACATTGGGTATCTGTGATCGAGCTTACATTGTAAATCAAGGAGAAGTTTTAGCGTCTGGTACGCCTGCTGAAATGGTTTCTAATGAATCAGTAAAAAATATCTATCTTGGTAAAAACTTTGTACTCTAGATAAAATGAAGTTAAGTTATAGTGTAAAACTTTCCCAATCACTCAAGCTTACCCCGCTACTTCAGCAATCATTAAGATTTCTACAGGCATCACAAGCTGAACTAGATGAATTACTCGAAGAATACTTGAATGATAATATTTTTCTTGAGCGAGAAGAAAATGACAATTATATAAAGCAACCAACCGGAAGTAATCAGTCAAAAAATAATTCAATAAGTTCAGATGATGAATACTATAATATTTTCGAAAATCAAGCGAAAAATAAAACCTTAAGAGAATACTTAATTGAAAGTTTAGGTATTTTTTCTTTTTCTGAGCGACAACAAATTATTCTTTCTTTTTTAATAGATGCAATCAATGATGAAGGCTATTTAACAGAAACTTTTGAATCATTAATAGATTCTATACCTCAAGAGCCAATGGTTGAATGCAAGGAATTAGAAGCCTTGATAAAACTGATTGAAAATTCGTCATTCCCCGGCATTGGGGCAAGAGATTTATCAGAGTGCCTACACTCACAATTAAGTATTATTGGAAATGAAAATAAAATTATTCAAATTTCAAAATCTATCGTGATAAATCATTTAAATTTACTAGCTAATAAAAACTATGAAGATCTAACAAAAAAATTAAACTGCTCTCGAGATAATTTAGGCAAAGCAATTAAAGTTATTACAGCACTTAATCCTAAACCAGGGCTCGCTTTCAAAAAAAATAATACAAATGATTACATAAGGCCAGACGTTAATATAATTAAAGATAACGGAATCTGGAAAGTTCATCTAAATGAAGATGAAGTATTCAAATTAAAGTTAAATAATGAACATAAAGGGTACTTTAACGATATTCCAGAAGATCAAATAGGAGATTTGAAGGAGAAACTTCAAGAAGCTAAATGGCTAATAAAAAATCTGCAACAACGTGCAATAACTATTATAAGAGTTTCTCGAGCGATTATGGGCCGTCAAATAGAATTTCTAGAAAAAGGTGAGCTGCATTTGAGGCCCCTCATATTGAAGGAAATATCAGAAGAATTAGATCTTCATGAATCCACAATCTCCAGAGTAACGTCTAATAAATTTATTCTAACTCCTCACGGAATTTATGAACTTAAGCATTTTTTTGGGTCAAAAATCTACTCAGGACTAGGAAAAACATTATCCTCAAAGGCAATTTCAGGCAGAATAAAGGATATCACTGATAAAGAAGACTCACTTAAGCCCTATTCTGATGAAAAAATAGTTTTGTTGCTTAAGGAACAAGGGATTAAAATAGCAAGAAGAACAGTAGCTAAATATAGAGACAAATTACAAATTTTGCCGTCTAACCAAAGAAAAAAATAACGAAAAGGCTTCAAATGAATATAATAATTAAAGCTCATAATTTTGAAATTACCTCCTCTATTGATCAGCATGTTAGAAATAAATTTAAAAAAATTACTAACCACTTTGATCATTTAATAGATGCAAAATTTACTCTAAGCTTAGAGAGATTAAATCATATAGCCCAAGTAACAATTCATCTGCCAAAAGCTGATATGCATGCTGAATCTTCAGATGAGGATATGTATCATGCAATCGAAACAGTGATACAGAAATTAGATCGACAAGTAATTAAATATAAAGAAAAAAATTCTAATCATCATCAATCAGATGGTTCAATTAAAAATAAAACGGAATGAATGATACCTAATAATGATTGGCATACTCTTAGTTACGCATGGTGAAATAGGAAAATCTTTCATAGACTGTGCATCACATATACTTGGTAAATCTATCAATTTACTTGAGTGCATCCCAGTAGACCCTAAAAGTAATCTAGAAGAATGTCAGGAATTCATCAATATTGAAATAAAAAATCTGGATACAGGAACTGGAGTTTTAATCCTAACGGATATTTATGGGGCGACTCCTTCAAATATTTTAAAAAAATTTACTACTCAAGATAATGTTGAAGTAATTACAGGGATTAATTTACCAATGCTAATACAAGCAATTACAAATAGAGATGGCAAGCTCTCTCAGGTTACAAGCAAATGCATGCAATCAGCTGAAGATAGCATTATAAGAATGGATAGTAAATGATAAAGAAAAAAATAAAAATTATTAATAAATTAGGTTTACATGCTAGGGCTTCAAGTAAACTTACACAGCTTGCATCGCAATTTAATTCCAAAATATTTATAATAAAAAATAATAAAAAAGTTAATGCAAAAAATATTATGGATATTTTAATGCTCGCTGCGAGCGTAGATTCAGAAGTTGAAATTGAGGCCAATGGCTCCGATGAGATCGAGGCGATTAAACAAATTGAGAAGCTTTTCCAAAATTATTTTGAGGAGGGTGAATAATGGTATCGTTTAATATTCACGGTGTTCCAGTGTCAAATGGAATTGCTATTGGTACATCTCATTTAGTTTCCAATGCCTTACTAGAAGTTGTACGTTATGATATCAAGAATACAAAAATTGATTTTGAAGTTAAAAGATTTAAGAAGGCATTATCTGTAGTAAAAAATGAATTAATCAAAATTAAAAAACAACTTGTAATTAATTCTAACTCCCAATTTGCTCCATTTATTGATACTCATTTGATGTTGTTGAGTGATAACAATATATCAAGCGAACCAATTGATAGCATTATAAATGAGAAATGTAATGCAGAATGGGCAATTAAAATTCAACTAGACCTTATTATTGATAAATTTAATCAGATTGAAGATCCTTACATCAGGGAAAGGAAACATGATGTAGTTCAGGTTGCCGAAAGAGTCATCAAGGTGCTTTTGGGTCATCAAAAGCAGAAGATAAAGTTTAAAAATGAAAGTTCAGTTATTTTAGTTGCCCAAGATATTTCTCCAGCAGATACGCTCCAATTTAAGAAACATAAATATGGAGCATTTATTACAGAAATGGGTGGGGCTAATTCACATACAGCAATTCTTGCAAGAAGTTTAAATATTCCATCAATCGTTGCCTTACGAAATGCAAAGAAATTAATCAAGAATAATGACACCTTAATTGTTGATGGTAATCAGGGTATTGTTATTATTAATCCTAGCACTGCTATTCTTGATGAATATCAATACAAACAGAACCTTTGGGAAATAGAACAAAAAAAACTAATAAAAATTAGAAATGTTAGATGTAAGACCTTAGGAAATGAAACAATAAAGCTTCTTGCAAATATTGAGGTTCCAGAAGATATTAAATCTGTTAAAGAAAATAATGGTGACGGTATTGGTTTATTTCGAACTGAATTTCTATTTATGAATAGAACAACGCTACCTGACGAAGAAGAGCAGTTTAATATTTATAAGTCTGTTGCCAAATCTATGGGAAATCTACCAGTAGTTATAAGAACTCTAGATTCAGGAGCTGATAAAAATATTTCTGCGGATAACAATAACAAGAATACCTCTGCACTAGGGTTGCGTGCAATTAGACTCTGTTTATCTGAACCACATCTTTTTACTACTCAATTAAAGGCAATTCTTAGAGCATCAGAGTTTGGTAACATAAGAATTCTTATACCTATGCTTTCTTCACTCCAAGAACTAAGACAAACAAAAATGCTGATTGAAAGAGCAAAACAATCTCTTAAAAATTCTAAAATAAAATTTGATAATAAGATTTTAGTAGGTGGTATGATTGAAGTTCCAGCGGTTGCCATTAATGCAGATATGTTCGCAAATGAATTGGATTTCTTATCAATTGGAACAAATGATTTAGTCCAATATACACTTGCTATTGATCGGACTGATGATAGTGTTTCTCATTTGTATAATTCACTTCACTCTGCAGTTCTTAGGCTAATCGACAACACAATTAAGGCTGGAAAGAAATATGACAAAGAAGTCTCAATATGTGGTGAAATGGCTGGTGATCCGAAATTAACAAAATTACTACTTGGAATGGGATTAACAAATTTTTCAATGCATCCTACAAGCATGCTTACTGTTAAAAAACAAGTTTTATGTTCGGATCCAAAAAAGATAAAAATAAAAGCAAAAAAAATATTAAGGTCTATTGAGCCCGATAATATTGAAAGCCTAATTCAAGACATTAACAAATAAAAAAATAGGATAGTATGAATAATAAATCTAACAACCCATTACTCGAAAGGAATTTACTTCCTTTATTCTCCCGAATTAAGCCTCAACATATTTCACCAGCTATTGACACAATATTAGAAAACAATAGGGAGAAAATATTACAGATTGAAAATTTTTCAGGAAAATTATTATGGGAAAATTTTATAGAGCCCCTACAAAAGTGTGATGAAAGCCTGAGTAGAGCTTGGTCCCAAGTAAATCATTTAAATGCAGTATTAAATAGTAAAGATTTAAGGAGCGAATATAATAAAAATCTTTTGAAAATTACAAATTATTACTCTGAAATATCTCAAAATGAGACAATTTATAAGAAATTTAAGCAACTTAAAAGCTCTCCAGAATATAAATTATTTAATGATGCAAAAAAAAAGGTCGTTGATGATGAATTACTAGGCTTCGAGCTTGGAGGAGTTGATCTACCGGCTACCAAAAAAAGTGAATACAAAAGAATTAAGGAAGAACTCTCTTCACTAACTTCAAAATTTGAAGAAAATCTTCTAGATGCAACAAATAATTTTCAACTTCATATTACTGACCCTATAAAAATAAGTGGATTACCTGAAGACATTATTGTCATGGTAAAAAATAATGCTGAGCAAAAAAATTTAAATGGTTGGTTATTCACTTTAGACTTTCCTTGTTATATACCAACCTTACAATATGCAGATGATAGAGAATTAAGAAAGGAAATGTATCACGCATATGCGACAAAGGCTTCCGATCTAGGTGAGCCATTGTTAGATAATACTAAGAATATTAATGATATTTTAAACCTCAAATCTAAACTAGCCAAAATGCTTAATTATTCAGATTATGCCGCCATGTCACTAAAAACTAAAATGGCAAAATCTAGCAATGATGTTACGGAATTTTTATATGATTTAGCTTTTAAAGCAAAATCATCGGCAAAAAAAGATATGCGTGATTTATCTAATGAAGCATCTAAAAATGGTATAAAAAATATTGAAGCGTGGGATGTTGCTTATTTTTCTGAAAAAATTAAACAACAAAAATTTAATTTTTCCGATCAGGAAATTAAAAACTTTTTCCCAAAAGATAAAGTTCTTATGGGTCTTTTTAATATTGTTGAGAAAATTTACAATATATATATAACTCCAAAAAAAGCTGACACTTGGAGTAATCTTGTTGAATTCTATGAAATTAGAGGTGAAGACGATAATTTAATTGGACAATTTTACTTGGATTTATATGCTCGAAAAAATAAGCGAGGTGGTGCCTGGATGGATGAAGCTATTTCAAAGTATAAATTTGTGGATGAATCATCTTTACCTGTTGCCTATCTGACCTGCAATTTCTCTACTCCAATAAAGGGAAGTGTATCGACTTTTACTCATGATGAGGTTATTACTTTATTTCATGAGTTTGGGCATGGACTTCATCATTTACTTACTGAAATTAATGAATATAGCGTCTCGGGGATTAAGGGGGTTGAATGGGATGCTGTTGAATTACCAAGTCAATTTATGGAGAATTTTTGTTGGGAATGGTCAGTTGTTCAGAATATGTCAGAACATTCTACTAACAAGTCATCTATGCCAAAGGCACTATTTGATAAACTGCATTCATCAAAGAATTTTCAGTCTGGAATGCAAACATTAAGGCAGGTTGAATTTGCTTTATTTGATATAACTTTGCATAGTTCCTATGATCCTTCCTTAAACAATGTTTTAGATATTTTGGATAATATAAGGAACAAAATTGCAGTTATCAAACCTCCCTCTTGGAATAGATTCCCACATAGTTTTTCTCATATATTTGCTGGTGGCTACGCTGCGGGTTACTATAGCTATAAATGGGCAGAAGTTCTTTCTGCCGATGCATATAGCCTATTTGAAGAAAATGGAGTAATTTCACCCATTATTGGAAAATCTTTTAGGCAAGAGATTCTAGGGAGAGGGGGTTCAAGACCAGCCCTTGATTCATTTATTGCCTTCCGCGGTCGAGAACCAAAAATTGATGCTCTTCTTAAACATTCTGGGCTAAGTCAATAAATTGAAAATAGCAACCTGGAACGTAAACTCATTAAATGTAAGGCTACCACATGTTATAAGTTGGTTAACAGAAAATCAGCCTGATATTCTATGTTTACAGGAAACAAAACAAGTTAATGAAAAATTTGAACATGATGCATTTAGTGCTATTGGTTACCACTCTTATCACAATGGTCAGAAGACTTATAATGGAGTAGCTATTATTTCAAAGAAAGAATTAAATAACATTAATTTTAATCTTCCAAATTTTGAAGACCCACAGAGGAGAATTATTTCAGGAATATTGACTAATAATAATGAGAGTATTTATATAGTTTCTGCCTATATCCCTAATGGGCAAGCAGTTGATTCTGATAAGTTTATTTATAAAATGAACTGGTTAAATAAATTTTCTGAATGGGTAGAAAAACTTACTAAAAAATATGATGAAATTATTCTTACTGGAGATTTTAACATCGCCCCTGAGGATAATGACTGTCATGACCCAGATGCATGGATTGGGCAAAACCTTGTGTCACCTGGCGAAAGGGAAGCCTTTAAAAATATTCTTAAAATTGGTTTTCATGATTCCTATAGAAAAATTAATCCAGATCTTAAGGAGTATTCCTGGTGGGATTATCGAATGGCTGGTTTTAGAAGAAATCTAGGTATGCGCATAGATCATATTTTAGTCACAACAAAGATGGTGCCAAATATTACACATTCATATATTGATAAAAAACCAAGGAAATTAGAACGGCCATCAGACCATACCCCGGTAGTGACAGAGATTTACTAATTATTTAATTTTAATATTTAATTGCTTTAATTTTCTGTATAAATGAGTCCTCTCAACTCCAGATTTTTTTGATAACTCAGTAACTGATATTTTAGAATTAATGTGAAATTCAAAATATTTTCTTTCAAATTCTTCTCGAGCATCTTTAAGGACTAAGCTATATAAATTATTATTTTCTATCTTGATATCAGCGATAAAGTTATTCGGACTAGCAACTGAAGTTTCTGAAAAATTAAGATCATCAGCCGTTATAGTCTCTGTATCAGTATTCTGTATGAGATTTACAATAAATTGGTCCAAAATATCAATTTGAAGAAAATCAGATTTAAGTCTCATTGTATTTAAAGCAGAAGTATCAAATTCCTTATACCCAATATTAATATTTTTTGATAAATAATAATTTAATATTAAATTTGAAAATTCAGAGATCATATCTATATCATTATCAATTGGCATTTTAATGAAATGATTATCAAATAACCATTCATTAGCTACTAGTTTTTTTAGTGTATTTATATCTTCATCTATAATAATGACTTTAATTTTTTTATTAATTAATAGATTAATTACTTCTCTTAATTCAGTTAAATCATAATTTGATAGGTCACTAAATTTTTTAATTAATAAGGCCGTTTTTCCTTTTTCCTGGATTTTATTAATCAGAAGTGAATCTAGTTTATTTTTTGAATCGTACACAGAGAAATTATTTCCTAGTAAAAATTCAATGCAAACATTCAAAAAATTACCTTCTTTTCCCTCAATAAGAATTAAGTTTTCTTTCTTTAGGTCTTTAAGTCTTTGTCTTAATATTTTGATAACAGGGCTTTCAACATCATTAATAAAACTAATATCTAGTTTAGTTATATGAATAGATTTTTTAAGTGCCAATGATATTGTTTTTAGTAATTTTTGGAGTGAAATTGGTTTTTCAAGAAAATCAAAAGCTCCAATTTTTGTTGCTTCTATTGCAGTATCAATAGTTCCATGTCCTGACATCATAATTACTGGGCAGTTAATTTCCTTATCTTTAGCCCATTGTTTTAAGAGTGATATCCCATCACAATCTGGCATCCATATATCTAGAAGAATTAGATCGAAACGAATTTTACTTTTAATTTCTCTTGCTTTTACGGCATTTTCAGCTACAACTACTTCAAACCCTTCATCCTTAATAATGTCAGACAGTGATTCTCTTATATCTTCTTCATCATCAATAATTAATATTTTAGCTTTTGTCATGTTATTTCTTAGGTAACTTTACAGATACACTTGTTCCTTTATTTTTATTTCTTCTTATATCAATTTTTCCGGAATGTTCTTCTATGATCTTATTTACGATTGCAAGTCCAAGGCCTGTTCCAGTCGCCTTTGATGTAACGTATGGTTCAAATATTCTACTCATAAGTTCTTTAGAGATCCCCATTCCATTATCCTCAATTGTAAATGAAACCCAATTAATATCTTCAACTATATCAATAATTATTTCAGGATTCTTTTCTTTTGCTAATCCATCTTTTGCATTCTCAACTAAATTTATTATAACTTGTCGTATTTTGTTTTCATCAGCTTTTATTAATATTATTTTATTCGTTACATTGAGTGTAATTTTAATTGTAGTGGACTGATACAATTCGATAATATTCTCAAGGAGAACTACTAAATTAAATGCTTTAATATTTTTGGCTGTAGGCCTAGAATATTCTGAGAATTCATTTACCATTGTCTTAAGAGCCTGTACTTGATTTACAATAGTTAAAGTTGATTTCTTTAGCATTATCAAGTCTTCATCACTTAGCTTATCCTTTAATTTATGCTCAATCCTCTCAGCAGATAATTGAATTGGGGTAAGAGGATTCTTTATTTCATGGGCCAATCTTCTAGCTATTTCTGACCATGCTTGACTTCTCTGACCTTTTGTTAATTCTGATATATCGTCTATAACTAATATGTATGAAATATTTTTTTCTCTTTTCAGTGGTGTTATTTGAATTCGAATTATTTCTTCATTATCTTTATTTTTAGTATTAAACTCAAAGCTCTCCTCTTTTAGAAATGGCTTTGAAAATATTATTGTATTTAGCTTTTTAATAATAGGCTGGTAAATTTTATTTTTTGATATTTCATGAGTAAATCTCACTCCTGTCATGTTTATTTTTTTAAATTTAATTATTTTAGATGCTGTAATATTATGAAGCCTAACTACGTTGTTACTATCCAACACAATTACTCCAGATGATAAATGAGTTAAAATTGTGTCTAGGAAAGCCCTAGCTATTTCTAATCGTTCTCTGCTTTTTTCTGAACTGTTTGTTGCATCATTTAGCTTTACTGTCATGCTGTTAAACGATTTAACAAGTAGCCCTAGTTCATCCTTACTATTTTCTGGAATTGTTTTATTATATTTCCCTTTCGCTATTTGTCTCGTCGCTTCAGCTAATAATGATATCGGTTCTGAGATTCTTCGACTAATAACAAACGAGGCTGCAACTGCAGATAGAATTGCAAGAAGTAATACTAGCGTTAAAGTCATTGTATATATTATTTTCAATGAGCTTCTACTGTATGCAAGCGTTTGATAGTCTTCGTATACTGATTCAACAGATAATGCTATATCAGATATTGATTCAGGTATTGGCTGGGTTATCTGGATTATTTTTTCTGGCTTTAATAATTCTTTACGAGGAATTGGCACATATGCTTTCATGAAGATCTTCCCATCTATTTCCTCAATTTTTCCAAAGAAACCCTCTGAGGCACGTATTAAATCTTCTTGTTTTGGAAGGACTGGTAAACGAGTTTCATATTCTCCTGAAACACTATATATTTTAGAATTTGTACCAATGATAACTGCCTCTTGAATTGAGAATTTTTCTCTCAAATCATTTAATATTTCTGAACTTGATGATTCATCAGTTGCACCAATTGAATATGCCATGCTCTTAGATTTTAATTCAATATCTTTTAATAGAATATCTAGCGTTTTCTGGCCAAGGCTTAATCCACCTTGAAGTGCTGATTCTACTTGAACATTAAACCATGACTCAATTGACTTTGTTAAAAAACTTACTGATGCTAAATAAACTATTGTTACTGGAATAATAACAACAGTTGCAAATGATAAAACAAGCCTCATCGTTAATCTACTTCCTACAATTTCTTTTTTAACATTTTGGAGTAACTTTATTATCTGAATTGTAATGAGAACAACTAATGAACAAACAAAAATGATATTAAAAATTAGTAGCAGCCTAAATGTATCACTCGATACTAATTCAGAATTTGATAGAGATTTTGCTAATAAAATTAATAACGCTATTCCAATAAAAGCAACAGTGGTAATTATATATCTCAATTTAATTCACCTATCTCATATTTTATTAACTCAGACTCTACGTTCCATGATTTATCATTAAAGTTAATTTGTAGCGCTTTTGGTAAATACTTTTTATCTAATTTAGTTTTTAACTCCAACGTACCTTCCTTTAAATCAATACTAGGACCGATATCCCATTTCTCTATATATGATAATTTTTTAATAGCATCATCAATGTTACTAAAATAACTCTTTTGGTCATTCATGTCACTCACCATGTATTTTTGCAATAAACTTTTATACTTTAATTCAAAGTGATATTCCTTTAATAATATAAGACGATTAAACCCATATTTATTCTTTTGTGAAATTTTTGCAGTTACTAAGAAGTGAAATGGAATTCCTTTACTTAATGCATCCCTAGCTTCTGAAAGCAGTGATATAGATTGGTAATAACTTAGAAAGTAATGTCCCTGTTTATAATCTAAACTAATATCCTTAGTTTCAATTATTTGCTCCATTGAGTAAGCATAAATTGAGAATAAAACTATATATATTAAAGCTAATTTATTACTAATTTTTTTCAAGTAATGCATAAAATAATCCATCATGATTTTCTGAAGGTATAAGTTGATTCTTGATATGCTTAATATTATTTGGATATATTAATTCAATTTCATTTGCATCTATAAAATCCTTTTTAAATCTTTCCATAACATCTCTATTTTCATTACTGAATATTGAACATGTAACATACAATAATTTTCCACCGCACTTTAATAAAGGCCATGCTGACTTCAATAATAGATATTGCATTTCAGAAAATTTTTTTAGGTCATTCATTTGTCTAAGCCATTTTATATCTACATGTCTTCTGACAATTCCTGATGCGGAACAAGGAACATCTAATAATATTCGATCAAAATGTTCCCCATCCCACCATAAATTATCATTACATAATTCTCCATGAATTACATTTGCATTCAGCTCTAATCGCCTTAAATTATCAACTATTTTTTTTACTCTTATTTCATCAATTTCTAGAGCTGTTACATCTACATTTGCATACTCAACAATATTGCATGTTTTTCCTCCTGGTGCGGCACAAGCATCTAATATTTTTTGGTCCCTCTTAATATCTAATAATTCTGTTGCAATCTGTGCGCCAAAGTCTTGGACTGAAATATTTCCCTCTAAAAATCCTGGAATATCATTTATATTTAGCGGATTCTTAATAATAAGCCCTGTATTTGAAATTATTTGATGCTCTAACCCATTATTTATTAGAGTCTCACTATATTTTTCAATATTAATTTTTCTTTTGTTTATTCTAAGAGTAAGTGGTGGGTGTTGATTTCCAATTTCTAGGATTTCTTCCCAATCATTCTTAAATTCAATCTTAACTTTATTTATCCACCAATTCTGATAGCTAAATTTAGCAACTTGTTCTTGGTTTAATAGTGCGTGTAAATCATCTTTACTTCTTAAATAATTTCTTAATATTGCATTTACAAATTTACTTTTTCTAAAATCAATTTTTTTTGCTGCGTCAACCGCCTGATTCACAATTGTAAAATTATTAAATTTTTCTTGGGATAGTTGATAAAGAGCAATATGAATTAAGCATTCTACTGTCCTATTTTCTATTTTATTTTTTACTAATTGATCTATTATAAATCTGGATTTACCAAGGAATCTAACTGAGCCATAGGTTAATGCTTTAATTTGTGACTCTTGAATATCTATGCTTTTACTTTTACTGCTATTAAAGACTGCGTCAAAACTTTTATCTAAATTAGATCCATTAAGTAGCTTTTCTAAAACTTTTGCTGACATAAGTTGTGAGTTTTGCATCAAGTAATTTTCTCAATTTTAGTTATTTCATGACCTCTGATAAACGAACTTGCATCCATCCTTGTTTTACCTTCTGGTTGTAGTTCTATTATTTTAATTACTCCATTTTCTAATTTTAGAATTAACTCTTCATTGTATGTATATAGCTCACCAATACTCATTTGTATACTTTTATCTTTATTTTTAATTACGTCTGCCTTCCATATTTTAAGAATTTTATCTCTAAAAATAATTGCTGCTCCCGGGTAGGGATTTAATGAATTAATTTTTCGTACAATTACTTCAGGCGCATGACACATATTTAATCGTGCTTCTGATTTATTAATTTTCTCAGCATATGTAACTAGTGATTCTCTTTGCTCAACTATAGATATAGTTTCTTTTTTTTGAATAGATGAAACTATTTGCTTCATTAATATTGCCCCAATATTTGCTAAGTTCTTTGTAACTTCACCAGTCGTAATATTTTTATCTAAATCTATACTTTTACTAATTAACATAGGCCCTGCATCTAATTTTTCCACAACCTTCATAATAGTAACTCCTGTAGCCTTATCTCCAGCCTCAATTGCACGATGAATTGGGGCCGCTCCTCTCCATCTAGGAAGTAATGATGCATGAACGTTATAGCAACCCATCGGAAATAAAGCTAAAATATTGCTAGGTATAATTAATCCATAAGCAGCTACAATTAAAATATCTGCATTAGAGGCCTCTAAGATTTCAAATGCATCATTATCTTTGAGTGAAATAGGTTGAAGTATAGGAATATTTAGCCTTAGTGCTGTTTTTTTTACCGGGCTGTATGAATTTTTCATTCCTCTACCTGATTTTTTATCAGGCTGAGTTAGCACATGAATTACTTTAGAATAATCAGTATTTAATGCAATTAAAGTAGGAACTGAAAATTCAGGGGTACCTGCGAATATAATCTTTAGATAATTATCCATATATTTAGATTAAAGAACGTCTTTTTGTTTAGACTGCTTAATCATTTTAGATTTAATCCTACTTTTCTTTAAAGGTGATAAATACTCCACAAAAACTTTACCTAGTAAATGATCTATTTCATGCTGAATACATACTGATAATAAGCCATCTGTTTCTAGCTCAAATAAATCACCAGAACCATCTAAAGCTTGAATTTTTATCCATTCTGCTCGCTCAACCTTCTCATAAATTCCTGGTACAGATAAACAGCCCTCTTCATAAGCTTGCTCCCCTCTTTTATCAATAATTTCGGGGTTAATTAACACAAGAAGGGAATCTTTACTGTCAGAGATATCAATGACTATAATTTGCTCATGAACATTGACTTGAGTTGCAGCTAGTCCTATTCCAGGTGCTGAGTACATAGTTTCTGCCATATCTTTAATTAATTTTTTGTGTTTTTCTTTTACTTCTTTTACAGGGGCAGCTAAATTATGGAGTCGTGGATCTGGATAATTTAAAATATTTAATATTGTCATTGATTATTTAATAGTTAGCTGATAAATTAATCTAAATTGAATGCTAATTATATTTCTTGTTATAAACATAAACATAATTATACTGCGTACTGCACTTTTTTCTCTTTTTTCAGTCCATCATTAGTACTAAAGTCAAAATATAAGGGGTTTACATGCTTGATTTACTAATTTATATGTTCGAAAACTACCTTAGCACTCAAAATCAATTAGATTTTAATAACATGACACAAGAGTTAGAAGCTGCTGGATTTGATAATGATGAAATTGAGAAAGCGTTTGATTGGTTTTCACAATTGAAATTAATGGCAGATAAAATACCTCCTAACTCTAAATTAAAAGCTAACGATAAATTAAGGATATTTACCGGCCCTGAATTAGAAAAAATAGCCTGCGATGGATTAGGGTTTATATTATTTTTGGAGCAAGCCAAGGTTCTTAATTCAATAGAGCGAGAAATTATAATTGATCGTGCAATGGCGTTAAATCAAAATATTATTTCAGTTGATGAAGTTCGTTGGATTGTTATGATGACTCTTTGGAACAATGGCAGAGAAAATGACTATCTTTTTGTCGAGGATGCGCTGTATCAAAAAGAACAGCTAAATTTACATTAACTTTTAATATTATTAATTATTTTAGTAATTATGCCGGATTCATTAAGTGTGTAAAAATGAATGCTTGGCACTCCATACTGAATTAATGTCTCACATAACTCTGATATTACATCAACCCCGAAAGCTCTAAGAGAAACAATATCATCCCCGTAACTTTCAAGCTTTAACCTTAGCCATCTAGGAATTTCTGCACCACAATTTGATGAAAATCTTGATAGTTGCTTAATATTATAAATAGGCATAATTCCAGGAACAATAGGCACAGAAATAGATTTCTTCTGACATTCCTCTATAAACCTAAAATATGCATCCACATTGAAAAAAAACTGGGTAATTGCTGAATTTGCTCCAGCCTCTATTTTTCTTTTAAAATTATTAAAATCATCAGTTGCGGAATCTGCTTCTGGGTGATATTCAGGATATGCTCCAGCATCAATATAGAAATATTCTCCTGTTTCCTCTCTTATAAAAGAAATTAACTCATTAGCATATTTAAAATCTCCATGGCTTATTGCTCCTGATGGGTTATCTCCTCTTAGGGCAACTAAATGTTTAATATCATGGGTCTTATACTCATTTAAGAGAGTTCTAATTTCTTCTTTTGAAGCACTAATACAAGATAGATGGGGCACACCATTATTATTTGATGATTTAATACTTAAAACTGTTTCTAATGTTTTAGCCTTAGTTGAACCGCCAGCACCAAAAGTAACGGAAAAAAACTCTGGGTTAAATTCCGATAATATTTTTATTGTTTTATTAAGTTTAATATCTCCCTCCTCAGTACGAGGAGGGAAGAATTCAAAACTTACTGATGGCATATTAGGCATATTTTAATACCGATATGTATCAGTCTTATAGGGTCCATTAATATCCACATCAATATATTTCGCTTGCTCTTGGGTTAACGTTGTTAGGTCAGCATTTAGTGTGGTTAATTGTAATCTTGCTACTTTTTCATCCAAATGTTTAGGCAACACATGAACACCAAGTGGGTATTTATCTTTTTCTGAGAATAATTCTATTTGAGCAATTACCTGATTTGCAAAAGAAGAGCCCATAACATAACTTGGGTGGCCTGTTCCACATCCAAGGTTAACCAGTCGGCCTTTTGCTAAAAGAATAATACGTTTATTATCTGGGAAAATTACATGGTCAACTTGTGGCTTTATTTCTTCCCACTTATATTCTGATAATGAGGCAACATCAATTTCATTATCAAAATGTCCAATATTACATACGATAGCTTGGTCCTTCATTGCCCTCATATGTTCATGATTAATCACGTTATAGTTCCCTGTTGCAGATACAAAAATATCAGCATATTTTGCGGCATATTCCATAGTTACAACACGATAACCTTCCATAGCTGCCTGCAATGCACATATTGGATCAACTTCAGTTACCCATACTTGAGCTGATAAAGCTCTTAAAGCTTGAGCAGAGCCCTTTCCTACATCACCATATCCACAAACTACTGCAACCTTACCAGCAATCATTACATCGGTTGCTCTTTTAATTGCATCGACTAAAGACTCTCTGCATCCATATAAATTATCAAATTTTGACTTAGTAACTGAATCATTAACATTAATTGCAGGAAATGCTAATTCATTATCTCTAAACATTTGATAAAGTCGCATAACTCCTGTCGTAGTCTCTTCTGTTACCCCTTGAACATGAGGTAATCTTTCAGAATACCAAGATGAATTTATTTTTAGTTTATTTTTAATAGCATTAAATAAACAAACTTCTTCTTCAGTAGATGGTTTATCCAAAACAGAAATATCTTTTTCTGCTTTAACTCCAAGATGAAGTAAAAGAGTCGCGTCCCCTCCATCATCAAGAATCATATTTGTATATTTTTCTTCTGGCCATTCAAAAATACGATGCGTAAAATCCCAATACTCGTCGAGACTTTCATCCTTAAAAGCAAAAACTGGCGTTCCACCTTCTGCAATTGCTGCGGCGGCATGATCTTGAGTTGAATAAATATTACAAGAAGCCCATCTAACATCAGCACCTAATTCATTTAGCGTTTCAATTAATACCGCTGTTTGAATAGTCATATGAAGAGAGCCAGAAATTCGAGCTCCTTTTAATGGTTTTTTACTTGCGTACTCTTTACGAATTGCCATTAAACCTGGCATTTCTGTTTCTGCTATTGCGATTTCTTTTCGTCCAAAGCCTGCTTTGGTAATATCTGCAATAATATAATCTTGATTTGATAGTTTTGGTTCAGTCACTGTATTCATTTTTTTCCTTAAAAATAAATGTGACCAGTAGGATATCAGGTTCACCTAGTATCCTGCGACTGGCACAGAAAATTGGTGAACGCAGTTTACAAATTAAATTGTATTCCAAGCCTGGGAAAAATTTCTCGCAGCGTTCCTTGGAAGCCTAAATTCTAATATAAATCAATTTAAAAAACAAATTAGATAAAATTTAATATTGCTGGAGATGTATTTTCTTATCTAAATTTTCCCAAGTAAATTCAGGCTCATCTCTACCAAAATGTCCATAAGCAGCAGTTTTTTTATAAATGGGCCTTAATAAATCAAGCATTTTCACGATACCCTTAGGTCTTAAATCAAAATTTTCTAACACTAAATCTGAAATTTTTTCGCCACTAAGTTTACTAGTTCCAAAAGTGTCTACCATCACTGATGTAGGTTTAGCGACACCAATAGCATAGGAGATCTGTACCAAACATTTTTCTGCAAGCCCTGCTGCTACAATATTTTTAGCTACATAGCGAGCAGCATAAGCTGCTGATCGATCGACTTTCGTTGGATCTTTTCCAGAAAATGCACCGCCACCATGAGGTGCAGAGCCTCCATATGTATCTACAATAATTTTTCTTCCTGTTAATCCGCAGTCTCCCTGAGGTCCACCAATGACAAATCTTCCAGTTGGGTTAATTAAATATTTAATATCTCCCTTAATTAATTCTTTTGGCAAAATTGGTGTAATAATTTCCTGAATTATAGATTCTCTTAAATCCTTTAATGTAATTTCTGGGGAATGTTGTGTTGATAATACTACTGTATCAATACGGGC
This sequence comes from Methylophilaceae bacterium, assembly GCA_028247015.1. Lineage (GTDB taxonomy): Bacteria > Pseudomonadota > Gammaproteobacteria > Burkholderiales > Methylophilaceae > BACL14. Next base: position 43,867 of record JAOKFJ010000001.1, read on the forward strand.
TGGCTTGTTATCCTTATACTCTATTGTTACCTGAGATTTAGCGTCTGGTCTCAACCAGTTTAAACGGCCATCTTTTCTTAACATCGCCTGTCTTTCAACTAAACGATGTGCCAGCCATATAGGTAAGGGCATAAAAACGTCAGTCTCATTACAGGCATAGCCAAACATTAAGCCTTGATCACCAGCCCCTTGATCCAATGGATCATCCATTGCACCATCAACTCCCTGAGCAATATCAGGAGATTGCTCACCATATTTAATTACTACCTCACAAGTTTTATAATCAATTCCGTAATCCTTATTATCGTAACCAATTGACTGCAAAGTATCTCTTGTAATTTTTTCATAATCAACTTTTGCCGTTGTAGTTATTTCTCCAGCTAAAACCACAAGATTTGTTGCAGTCAAAGTTTCAGCCGCCACCCTAGCCAAAGGGTCTTGTTTAAGAATAGCATCTAAAATAGCATCTGAAATTTGGTCAGAAACTTTATCAGGATGGCCCTCTGAAACTGACTCGGATGTAAATAAATAATTTTTCATATAGTATGTAAATAAACCTTTAAATAAGTAATAACTCGCTAGAATAGCAAATCATAGGGTTAAAATATAGTATGAAAATTTTATTTACAAAAATGCATGGGGCTGGAAATGACTTTATTGTTATCAACCAACTCAAGAAAAGTTACAACCTTACTTCAAAAGAAATAAAACTCTTATCAAATCGACAATTAGGAATTGGATTTGATCAATTACTTCTTGTTGAAAAGACAGACTTACCCAATGCCGACTTTAAATATCGTATTTTTAATTCCGATGGGAGTGAAGTTGAGCATTGCGGCAATGGTGCTAGATGTTTTCTTCTTTTTTTAAAAAATTATGGAATTTCAGATAAGAAAAAAATTACTGTCGAAACAAAGTCTGGGTTAATTTCTTTATCTTTTGATGAGAATAATCAAATCTCAGTAAATATGGGATTTGCAAACGATGAACCCGAATCTATTCCCTTTTTACCAAACTACTTATCAAGTCAAACAACTTATATAAATGAAGTTGAGTGTTCTTTTTATCCAATTTCTCTCGGTAATCCACATGCAGTTATCAAGCTAGACTCCCTCGATAATGTTGACTTTTCTTCAATTGGAAAAGAATTACAGAACTCTAAATCTTTTCCAAATAGTGTCAATGTTGGCTTTCTAAAAGTTATTAATAAAAATGAAATAGATCTTAAAGTTTATGAAAGAGGAAGTGGCTTAACATTAGCTTGTGGAACAGGGGCGTGTGCCGCATCTGTAATTAGTATTAAAAAAGGATGGGTAATAAGTCCAGTAAAAGTTAATATGGATGGAGGAGTTCTTATTGTAAATTGGGCTCCAAATCATCAAGCTACATTAATTGGCCCTGCAAAAATTGTATTCGAAGGAGAATTTGATTTATTAAATTTTAAATAAATGAATAATCAAGAATACATACAACACTATTTAGAGTATATAAAATTTGAGAAGCGACTTAGCGCGTTAACTGTAAAAAATTACCACCGTGATATAACTTTGTTACTTGAAATTTCATCCAGAAAAGCACTAGATAAATTAACGATTGATGACATTAGAATGAGTGTTTCAAAATTACATGCAAGAGGGCTTAACGGTAAATCATTATCAAGAATGATCTCTGCCTGGAGAGGTTTATTTGATTTTTTAAACCAACGATTTAATTTTATGCATAATCCGACATTAAGTATTAGAGCGCCTAAAGACAAAAAACAATTACCCCAAACTCTATCTATTGATCAGACTATGAAACTAGTTTCCATTAAAGATACTTCATTTTTAGGAATTCGTGATCATGCAATTATTGAACTATTTTATTCCTCAGGGCTTAGACTTTCAGAACTTATTAATCTTAAAATTCAGGATATAAATTTTGAGGATGGGACAGTTTCTGTTATTGGCAAGGGAGGAAAAAGTAGAATAGTACCTACTGGAAAAAATGCTATCGATGCCATTCAAAAATGGATAGCCTTACGTAATACTATAAAAAATATAAGTGGAAAAGATTCGATTTTATTCATAAGTAAATTTGGAAAATGTCTTACTGCTAGAGCTATTCAATACCGATTAAAAATATGGGCAGTCAAGCAGGGAATTCCTGAAAATATACACCCACATTTATTAAGGCACAGCTTTGCAACCCATATTCTTCAGTCTAGCCAAGACTTACGAGCTGTTCAGGAACTACTTGGGCACGCCAATATCAGTACAACACAAATATACACTCATCTTGATTTTCAGCATTTATCCAAAATTTATGATCAATCTCATCCGCGCGCTAAAAAAAAATAATAAATGCATAGGAATGAGTATTGATGGCTGAAGCAATTTAAATTATAGTGAACGCTATGGACAAAGAAATTAATCTACTTGAAACTAAACTTAACCTGTTGGTTAATAAAATTGAAAGTTTAAAAAAAGAGAACTTAGAGATGAAGCCATCCCTTCATCGTGCTCAAGAAGAAGTTGTTTCATTAAAAGCTAAGATTAATGAAGCAACGATGAAAATAGAGAATTTGTTAGCTCAGATTCCAGACACAACAATATGACAAAACAAATTGAAGCCAAAATTCTAGGGCGAGATTTTAGTGTAGGTTGCCCTGAAGACGAAGAAGAAAGCCTGCTGAAATCTATTAATTACTTAAATCATAAAATAGAGGAAGTACAAAAAACGGGTAATGTAATTGGGGTTGATAAAACCATCATTATGGCCGCTCTTAATATTACTCATGAATACCTCAATCAAGGAAATAATACTGATATCCACACCATTGGATATAAAGATAAACTAACTCAACTTAATCAAATTCTTGACGAGGCTCTAGATTAGGATTAAATTAATATTAAGTTCTTTTTGAAGTTGCTTAGGCTATTAATTCCTTGAACTAGTCTATAGCGTCGGTTCTAAATATTCAGAATGCGGTGCGAGCGCTCACGATTGGGTAACCTTTTAAGGGCTCTTGGCGAGCGAACCTTATGCTTCTTAGTTTATTACCACTTGAACCTTTGGTTCAGGATGCTGGTCTAGGCAACCTCAAAAAGAACTATTTTCTTAGCTGATGATATTCCAAATCAGCCAATGAAATTATTTCAAGAGCGCCTTCATGAGTAGCTTCAAGAATCACAGGAGGAGCGCAGCCATCCTCCGATGCCTCCAACCATCTACTTGCACATAAACACCAGCGATCGCCAGGCTCTAACCCAGGAAAATTAAATTCAGGTCTGGGTGTAGTTAAATCGTTACCTTTTTCTTTTGAATATGTTAAAAATGCTTCATTAACTTCTGCACATACTGTATGTTGACCAGAATCTGTCTTACATTGATCACATATACCATTTCTATAATAGCCGGTAATTGGCTCCAAACTGCAAAGCTCTAAAGTACCGCCTAAAACATTTTTCTTTTCCATTTTTCTTCTTCCTCAATTAAACTTAAACTAAGATAACAATAATTCTTCAAATATAGGAAATTTTTTATGCGTTACTGGCTAATGAAATCAGAACCCTCAGTATTTACAATAGAGGAGCTAGAAAAAGCTCCAAATAAAACAGTCGACTGGATTCCCACAAAAGGTATCAGGAATTATCAGGCTAGAAATTTTATGAGAGATGATATGTCATTGGGTGATTTGGCTTTTTTTTATCAATCAAACTGCGATACACCAGGAATTGTTGGAATAATGGAAATTACAAAACTTGCCTATCCCGATCCACTTCAATTTTTAAAAGGTAATAAATATTATGATCCAAAATCTTCACCTGATAATCCGCGGTGGCTAAACGTAGATATAACTTTAGTTAAAAAATTACCATTAATAGAATTAAAAAAATTAAGAAATTACTCTGAATTAAAAGATATGATGATCTTAAGAAAGGGGAATCGATTGTCGATTACCCCAGTTTCTCAAAAGGAATGGTTATTTATCAACACGATCTTATAAGTATAATTTTTCTAATCGTGTGAATGGCCCTGGTGATTTTCTTTTTGATCTAAACTTCCAATTGCTTTTGGATAAGTTACTATCCCCCATGGGATGCCAGCAACTGGAATACGCTTTTTAATATCTAAAGTTTTTGCATCTATCAATAAAACCTCATCTGATCTGCCACAAGCTAACATAATGTTCTTATTATCCGGAGTGAATGTAAAATGCCAACATCTTTTACCTTCAGTTTTTAGCTCATTAATCTTGGTAAAATCTTTACCGTCAAATACCTCTAGAGTTTTAGATCTTCCCGCAGCTACATAAAGTTTGTCACCTTTAGAGTTAAAACTTATTCCGTATGGTGATTTACCTGTATTAACAGTTTTTATATGATTAAATTCTTTATCTAATACAATAAAATTATCACTAAATTCTAATGTTGAGACATAAAAATTACCATCAGGAGAAACTTTGATTCCTCTTGGTCTCAGTCCATATGGTTCAGTAGAAAAAGTCTTTAATAATTCTCCAGAATCATAGTCATGGATTGTAATAGAGTTATCTGCTTCATTGGTCACTATAATTTTCGTGCCATCTTTACTAAATTCAATCCCCTCCGTTTCAGGGCCAGCAGTAATTTCCCTAACTTTTTCTCCCTTCGCAAGATCAACTACCGCAACTTTTGCAGGAATTTTGTCTTCATCTGCATCATCATCATCATGATGCATTTCACCTTTTGCTGGAGGCTTACCCTTAGATGATGGTTCTGTTGATACAAATACTTTACCCTCATGTACTCTCACAAATTCAGGATTAATTCCAACATCAATATTTTTAATCTCTTTAGTTTGTAAATTGATAATTGATAGATTAGCATCGGCTTTATTTGCTGTAATTAATAATTTTCCATCATCTGTTACACCAACGCCTCTTGGAAATCCTGCTCCGACTTTAATGTCTTCAATAATTTCCATTGAATTTAAATCAATGACTGAAACTCCCCCTTTTTGAGAAGTTACATAAGCCTTTCCTTTATCTGAGTTTCCACATCCAATCAAAAAAATTGATAGTAAAGCTATTTTTATTAAATTCATTTATATCTTCCTTTTTTATAATTTTATTACGATATTATAATATGTCTTAAATAGGAATTGTTCACTTCTATTCTTTATTTAATTATTTATCAAATTAATCATTTTCGTTATTTTTTCCAAGAAATAATTTATAAGCTTCATTATTAGTCTCATTGATATAGGTATACCCAAGATTCTTTAAGAATTCTTTGAATTCTTCTTTGCTTTCTTCATCAACCTGCATACCAACCAACACTCTCCCAATATCGGAACCATGGTTGCGATAATGAAATAAACTAATATTCCAATGACCCATTTTTTCTAGAAAATTTAATAATGCCCCAGGTTTTTCAGGAAATTCAAATCTATATATAACTTCATTTTTAGCTTCTGGGGCATGGCCACCGACCAAATGTCTTAAATGAAGCTTAGCAACTTCGTTATGAGTTAAATCTATTGGTTCAAGAGAGGCTCTTTTTAAAACTTCAAATATTGATTTAGCTTCATTAAAGTTTTTTACACTAATACCAACAAAAATATTCGCACTATTATCAGTTGAATATCTATAATTAAATTCAGTAATATTTTTTTCACCAATCAGGCTGCAAAAGGTTTTAAAAGCTCCGGGTTTTTCAGGGATGGTAACAGCAAAAATTGCCTCTCTTTCTTCACCAATTTCTGCTCTTTCCGAAACAAACCCAAGTCGATCAAAATTCATATTTGCCCCAGAAGCAGTTGCGACAAAAGTTTTTGTTTCAACATTATTTTTTTTAATATAAGACTTTATACCTGCTACTGCTAATGCTCCAGCAGGTTCTAAAATAGTTCTCGTATCTTCAAACACATCTTTTATTGCTGCACAAATTTCATCTTTACTAACAACAATCATTTCATCAACATATTGCTGACAAATTTTAAAAGGAAGCTCTCCTACTTGCTTTAATGCAGCTCCTTCTGCAAATAAACTAATCCTATCTAAAGTAACTCTCCTTTTTGCTGCAAGTGATTTTGTCATTGCATCTGCACCCTCAGCTTCAACTCCAATTATTTTTATTTCAGGTTTTACAGCTTTTATATAGGCAGCTATTCCTGAAATTAAACCCCCGCCTCCAACACAGCAAAAAATAGCATCAATTGGACGAGAGTAATCTTCTAAAATTTCTTTTGCTATCGTTCCTTGCCCAGCTATCACTTCTGGATCATCAAATGGATGGACAAATATTGAGCCTTGTTTCTTTTGAATACCTAAGGCATGATCAAAGCATTCATGAAGTGTTTCTCCGTGCAAGACTACTTTAGCTCCATGGGATTCAACGGCATTAATTTTTATAATAGGAGTTGTTTTAGGCATGACAATTGTTGCCTTACATTCTAAAATTTTTGCTGCTAACGCTACACCCTGAGCATGATTCCCTGCTGAACAAGCGATAACCCCATTTAAAAGATTCTCATCACTTAAGTTTTTCATTTTATTATAGGCACCACGTATCTTAAAAGAAAAAACCGGCTGAAGATCTTCGCGCTTTAATAGAATATTATTATTGAATCTTTTTGATAAATTTAATTGCTTCTCTAGGGGTGTCCTCAGAGCTGCATCATAAACATTTGCTTTATCTATTCTGTCTTTATACTCATTTTTCATAATTTATAGCAATACTCAATAAACATTTCAACGTGTATCATATAACCATAATTTTTGTTCAAAACAAAGGGTTTAAATAAAATGGGCTTAACACAAGACGAACTAAAAAAGCAAGTTGCTGATGCAGCGATTAAGTATGTCAAATCAGGAATTATTGGAGTAGGGACTGGATCTACTGCAAACTACTTTATTGATGCTTTAGCAACGATTAAGCATAAAATTGAGGGGGCAGTCGCAAGCAGCGAAGCAACGGCTAAACGATTGCAGTCACATGGTATTCAAGTTTTTGATTTAAATACAGTTGATGGAATGGATATCTATGTCGATGGTGCAGATGAAATTACTGAACACATGCATATGCTTAAAGGTGGGGGCGGGGCATTAACAAGAGAGAAAATTGTAGCCGCCAATGCCAAAGATTTTATCTGTATTTGTGATGAAACAAAATTTGTTCCTGTACTAGGAAAGTTTCCTCTACCCGTAGAAGTTCTTCCCATGGCACGAGGTTATGTTGCCAGACAGTTAATAAAATTAGGCGGTCAGCCTGAATTAAGGGACTTCACTACAGATAATGGAAATATTATTCTAGATGTACATGGCTTAAAAATTTCTGATCCAATTAAGATGGAAAATGAAATTAACCAAATTGTAGGAGTTGTGACTAATGGCCTATTTGCATCAAGGCCTGCAAATATACTTCTATTAGCAACACATCAAGGTGTAAAAACCAGTACCTCTAACAATTGAGGGTGACTTGGTAAACATAATTAATTTATAATAGTTTATTGTCTGAGGACAATAACAATATTTTTTGGGGGAAATACATAATGGCAGCTGAACATATATACACTCAGTATGATACTGACTTAGAAGCCATACGAGCTAAAGTGCTAGAGATGGGAGGTATCGTTGAAGAACAATTAACTGATTCTGTGTCTTCCCTTATGAATGCCGATGCGAAATTAGCTGACAGCGTTATCAAAAAAGATGAGCGAGTTAATTCCCTAGAATCAGAAATTGATGAAGCCTGTTCAGAAATTATTGCAAAACGCTCGCCAATTGCTAGTGACCTTAGAAATGTATTGATGATGCTAAGAATTATTACAGATCTTGAAAGAATTGGAGATGAAGCTTCAAAGATAGCTAAAGCAACGCAGCGAATATATGAAAAAGATCGAATGAGTAAACCTCAGACTAAAGAAATTCAATCAATATATGAAAAATTACAATACATGCTAAGAACTGCCTTAAATTCTTTTGCAAGACTTGATGTTACTGAAACTGTTGCAGTACTTGAAAGTGACAAAGAGGTAGATGGCGAGTACCGTGCCTATATGAGACAGTTATTAACTTATATGCTGGAAGATCCTAGAACAATTTCTTTATCACTCGAATTGATGTTTGTTGCTAAATCTTTAGAACGTATCGGAGATCATTCTAAAAATGTTTCTCAGAATGTTATCTATACTGTCAAAGGAAAAGACGTGAGACATTCTTCAATCAATGAGATTAAGGCTGAACTAAAAAATTAATTTTATTTACTAGGTGGGACGTAACCCGACGCACTGTCAGCACCAAGGCCAAAGAAATAAGCTTCTGTTTGGTCAGTCAGATATTTTCTTGCCTGTGGATCCACTAAACTAAGACGATTTTCATTTAAAAGCATAGTTTGCTGTGTTAACCAACCGGCCCAAGCCTCCTTAGAAACATTTTCAAAAATCTTTTTGCCTAGCTCACCGGGGTATGGAGGAAAATCTAGTCCCTCAGCTTCTTTGCCTAATTTTACGCATTTTACAGTTCTAGCCATACTATCTCCTATTTAGATTATTAATCATACTTGATATCACCACTATTAAATAATAGTTTTGATATAATCACTCTTGATTTTAACAAGAGAAATTAATCCGTGAGTAAAAATTTTACCGATACATTAATTGATGTACTTAAACATTCTATTGAAGGCTTTAAGGCAGATTTTATGAATAAAAAAAATTTTCAACAAGAGATTTCTCTAGCATTGTTCCTAATCATAGTAAGTTTTATTATTAGCGAAACAACTATCCAAAAAATATTATTAATTAGTAGTATTCTAATTATGGTAATTGTAGATTTTTTCAATCATAACGTTCTACCAGCAGTTGAAGGGTTTTCTTTCAACAATCACAATCTTAAATCAGTTAGTCGTATAAAAAATATTACCAAAATCCTAGTATATTTTGCCATTATTAATCTTATATCAACTTGGTTATTCGTCCTCTTCACTTAATTCAGCAAAAATATAATTAGCTTACAAGGTAATTTAATTAAAAAATAAAAGTGTGGTATATTCTCAGCACAGTTTGTAGGTGATGAACTCTTCTAATGTACATTCTTCTGAAGATTTCATTGAAACTGGGAAATAGGTGCGTTAAATACAATTCCTATACTGCCCCCGCAACGGTAAGTAAGCGTGGATTCAAAAAAATAGTCACTGAGAGATCGGGAAGGCTTTGAATCAAATCTTACAAGTCCGGAGACCGGCCTAGAAAACTCACTCTGAAATACAGCGGGGAGCTGATATTTGACTTGTATTTATTTACTCGTAATTTAATTCATCTCATCCAATGTATTTCTATATTTATTAATCCATGCGGGGTCGCATGAATATTTAGGAATGCTAATGTTTTATAAAAATCTAATTTTAATTCTTTCGTTAATTTTAACTTCAATTAATGTAAATGCAGAAAACAGTATAGAAACAGAAGAAATTATTGTAAAAAAATACCAATACGATAGTCAAGAAAGTCTCTCGCCATACTCCGTAGAAATTCATACAGGAGCTCAAATTGAATTGACCGGAAGTAACTCCCTTACCGACTATCTTGCTCAGCATAGTTCACTAAATATTGTTCCAGGCTATGGAGATAAAACAAAGCCAAAGATAGACATGAGAGGTTATGGAACTGAAGCTGGTTATCAGAATGTAGTCATATCTGTCGATGGGCAACGTTTAAATAATATTGATGGGAGCAGTCAGCTCTTAGGTTCAATAGATATAAGTAGTATTGACAGAATCGAGATTGTTAAGGGGTCAGGATCAGTAAGACATGGGGATGGCGCCATGGCAGGTGTAGTTCAAATATACACTAAAGATTACAGTGGTTATTCTATAGAAACAGCTGTTGGAAATAATGGAATACTTAAGAAAATTGCGAATGCTGGAATTAATGGAGATAATTTTAATCTATCAGTTAACGTCACCGAAGACCGGCATAAAGGATTTAGTGAGAGAGATATCAATGGTGAAAGTGATAGATTTCAAAATAAAACACAAGTCGCTAAATTAAAGATTACTCCAGCAAAAGATCTACTTTTAAACTTTGGGGTAACTAGCTCAAGAATTTATACTTACTTGGCGGGACCTATGACTAAAGATGAATTTCATAGCAACCCTGCTCAGAATTCTGACATATCATATAATAATTATGATACTGACTCAGATACATATAGTGCGGGACTTGAATATAAAGCCAGTGAAAAACTTAATATTAAAGCAGATTATTACTACGAAGATAAACTTTATAATGCTAAGCGTGCTTCCGGGGCTTTATACACTAAGGACTACGAAGGGGTTAATATTGAAGCAGAATACCAAGAGGACAATTATACGATAGCAACAGGTCTCGATTATTTTGAAGGGTCCCGAGAAGATACAACGTATGGGGGGATAACATCAAAAGATAATATTGCCATTTTCGTTGACTCACAGTTTCAACCCGCTTGGCTCCCCAAGAACATGGGTCTCTCTGCAGGATTTAGACAAGAATGGGTAGATTACACTCATCTTGATTCGACAGCTAAGACGTCAACAGACGAATCATTAAATGCTTGGGATATTGGCCTAAATTATGAATTTGATTCTCAATTAAGTTTCTTTGGAAATTATAATCATGCCTACCAAGCTCCAGATATTGATAGATTTTTTGTTGGAGTATATTCGGGATCTAGTCCCTACCCTTTAATTAGTCGTGCCTTTAATGCATTCATAAAGCCATCAGAAGTAGATACCTTAAATGTGGGATTTAACCATATTACTAAACAAAATAAATTAAAGGTTGTTGCCTTTTATTCAGACCTTAAAGATGAGATAGTCTACAACCCCGGTACATTTAAAAATGAAAATATCGATAACTCTGAGAAATATGGGTTAGAGATTCATGATAATTATACATTTAATAATAAGTCCAACATTAATGTAGTCTATAAATTCATTGAAGCAAAAATTGGTAAGGATTCACACGCAAAATTTATAGATGGTAAAGCAATGCCAGGGGTGCCTAATAACTCAATACTTGTAAATCTGCAGCATAAATTTTCTGAGCAAATGCGATTTAATTTGAGCCATACTTGGAAACAAGATGCCTATATATGGGATGATTTCCAAAATGTTGCTTCTGTAAGACAACCAGCATATATTTCGACAGATATCGCCGTAAATTATGAGATCAAGGGATTGAATCAATTCAAAAAAGTTAGCCTTTACGGGTCGGTGACCAATTTATTTGAGCACTACAATGCACTGCAAAGTTATGCTAATTCAATATATCCTTTTAATTTTTCTAGGACGATTATTTCAGGGCTTAAAATTGAATTTTAATAAGTTTGTTTCTGATGTTAAAATTACTTAATGGACAAAATAAATTTTACAATGCAAAAACTACTTACAAAAAATATTTTATTAGCAGTAATGCTGTTGTTTTTAATAATGCTTACTAGAGCTAGCCATGAATTAACATCCTTAAACTTACCTGATGCTAGTCTAGCTATTTTTATTGCTGCAGGAATTTTTCTAAAGCTTAGAAAATTCCTTTTTTTGTTTGTCGCCTTAATTGTATCTGTAGATTTATATATGATTAATATAAATAACATGACGCATATTAATTTCGAGACCAGTTATTTGGGGCACATATTTACTTACATTCTTACATGGGAATTAGGAAGAAAGTTCTTGTCTGGTGATAAATCACTTAAAGCAAAATTATTTTTTCCTATTGCCTTCTTCGCAATAGCATCGAGTTATACTATTTCTTTTTCTAGCCATTATTTTTTATCAGGGTGGATAAGCAACCCAAATTTTTATGGCGGATTAAGCTTCTTGATAAATAATTTCAATGCTTTCTTTATCCCTAATGCAGTTTATTTTGGGTTGTTATATGCTATTTTAAAAATAATCTATAAAATACCAAAATTGTCAGCTCTTAACTTCACATCTAATTAGTAAATTGTAAACGACCATATCAGACATAAGTTTGATATAATTCGGCACTTGCTATTCTAATTTACGGCCAGATAGCTCAGTCGGTAGAGCAGTGGATTGAAAATCCTCGTGTCGACAGTTCGATTCTGTCTCTGGCCACCAATAATACTTCATATATTTTTCTCTAGCTGCAACAAAATTCCTTTATGATATTTTAATAAAGTAAAGGGAATCCTCTTATATGCAATATAAGATTGGAATTGATTTAGGTGGGACTAAAATAGAATCAGCTGTGCTTGATTCAGATAATAATATTTTATTTAGAGAGAGAATCGCTACTCAAAGTCATTTAGGTTCTGAGCATATCCTAAATCAAATTAATATTATTTATAATATGGCTACTGATTCTATTAAAAATCAACCTCATACCCTAGGTATTGGGACTCCTGGATCTATTTCTAAAGATACACAGCTTTTAAAAAATTCAAATACTTTATGTTTAAATGGATTACCGTTAAAAATAAATATTGAAAAAAAATTAAATAAAAAATTATCTATTGAGAACGATGCCAATTGCTTTACCCTAGCCGAAGCTACTTTAGGGGCAGGCAAGGAATATTCATGTGTCTTTGGTGTCATCATGGGTACTGGCTGTGGGGGTGGTTTTGTATTTAACAAAAAATTAAGGACTGGTCCTCAGTATATAGCAGGAGAATGGGGTCATTCTACTATTGATCTAGATGGCCCAAATTGTTACTGTAAAAAAAATGGATGTATTGAAACATATATTTCTGGAAGTGGCTTGGAAAAAATTATTTCAAATGAGTTAAATACAGAAATTTCATCCTATGATTTTTTAAATAAAGATAAATTTAATATAAAAGAACAACAAATTCTTAATGACTTTTACCGATATTTTGGGCTAGCACTATCTAATGTTATAAATATTATAGATCCTGATATCGTTATAGTTGGAGGAGGCTTATCAAACCATAACGGTCTTTATGAGAATGGAAAGAGGGAAATTTATAAAAATATTTTTAGTAATGTGCCAACTACCCCTATAATTAAAAATAAATTAGGCGACTCAGCAGGGGTTATCGGAGCAGCCATAATAGGAATTTAGGAATAAATATGATTATGATCACTGCATTATATGCATCAATGTTAGGCTTTATTTATATCAAATTATCAAAAAATATTATCCGACTTCGAAGAAAATATAATGTGACCCTTGGTCATAAAAAACATGCTGACCTAGAGCAAGCCATTCGTGGGCATGCAAACTTCTCAGAATTTGTTCCACTTGGCCTTATTTTATTAGCTTGTCTTGAAATCAATAACGTACATTATTTTGTAGTTTTATCTTTAGGTGGTCTATTTTTTCTAGGCAGAGTATTTCATGCAAAATCATTTCTTAAAGAAAAAATAGATAAATCTCTTAGAGTAAAAGGAATGCAATTTACTTTTTGGTCAATTATGCTTATGTCTGGAATGAATATTTTTTCAATTCTAGTTTCATTTATTTAATCATAATCATAATCATTCTCATTTCTGCAATTTTATATTACCTAAACTATAATTAGCTACTAAATTTTTTTGGAGAAATATAAAATGGCTGATAACACAAAAATAATAAACGCACTTAACACAATTTTAGAACTAGAACTTGCAGGAGTTGTTCGTTACACTCATTATGGACTCATGGTTTATGGCTATAGTCGTATTCCAATAATTAGCTGGCTTCGTGCTCAAGCTTCTGAGTCATTAGATCATGCAAACCAAGCAGGTGAAGTAATTACTAATCTTGGTGGTCACCCATCACTCGGCATTGGCCCCCTACTAGAATCACATAATCATGATATTGGAAATATTCTTAGAGAGTCGCTAGAGCATGAAACTATTTCACTAAATGCCTATAAAGATCTTCTAAAGTTAGTTGAGGGTAATTCAGTTATGCTTGAAGAATATGCGAGAACTATGATTTATACAGAAGAGCTTCATCTAGGGGAAGTAGATAAAATGTTAAGAAACCCTGGAGATGTTGCTCCTTTTAAGGAATAGTATATATAGTAATCAATGTATTAGATGGCGTGCTTGCTTGGCGCCATTTTGACTTTTGCTTGGAGATGGGATGACTAGATATGATTTTGAAGTAGATGCAATTGGATTGAAGTGTCCAATGCCTATTCTTCGCTGCAAGAAAGGACTTAATGCAATAAAGAAAAATCAGGTTTTAAAAATTTCTACTAGTGATAAAAATGCAGCAAAAGATTTGAAAGTATTTTGTAATCAAACTGGGCACGAATTAATTTCATTAGAGCATGCTGGTGATATTACTTCTTCCTATATTAGGAAAAATTAACCTTTTATCTTCTTAAATTGTAACAAAAATTTTTCCCTCGATTGACTAAAAATTTCAAGTCGCTCTTTCTCTTGAGAGATAACTTCAGCTGGTGCTTTTTCTACAAAACTAGTATTTCCTAATTTTTTTTCTGCTTTATTAATTTCAATTTCAAGGCGGGTGATTTCTTTTTGAAGTCTATTTTTCTCTGCTTCTTTATCTACTTCTATATTTAACATTAATTTAAAATCGTCAATTATTGATACCGGTGCATCTTTAACAGGTAATTCATCCATTAATTCAACGTCAGATAATTTTGCAAGGCCTTTTAGGTAATCAACATATGTAATTAAAATATCTAAATTACCCGACATAGCTAATGGTATTTTAACCGCTGGGGAAATATTCATCTCTCCTCTAAGGCTTCTGCATTGCTCAACCATACTCTTGAGAGTATGCATCCAATGAATAGATACTTCATCAATCTTTTCTTTTTTAGCTACTGGATAAGGTTCGAGCATAATCGAATCAGCATTTTTTCCCAACATTGGCCCTATAATTTGCCAAATTTCTTCTGTTATAAAAGGCATTAGTGGGTGACTCATTCTTAGTATAGTCTCTAGGATAGAAACTAGCGTTCTTCGCGTAGCTCTTTTTTGAGCTTCATTTCCATTTTGGAGCTGAACTTTTGCTAGCTCTAAATACCAGTCACAATATTCATCCCAGACAAATTGATAAATTTCTTGTGCCAATAAATCAAATCTATACTCTGAGAAATTTCTCTCGACATTAGACTCTGTTTTCTGAAGAATACTTACAATCCACCTATCAGCCTGTGAAAATTCTAGGTAACCATCGGTACATTTACCAAATCCATTATCTTGATCTTCGCAATTCATTAGCACAAACCGTGTTGCATTCCATAATTTGTTGCAAAAATTTCGGTATCCATCACATCTTTGTAGATCAAACTTAATGTCTCTACCAGGGCTTGCTAGACTTGCAAAAGTGAATCGTAAAGCGTCCGTCCCATAAGAAGAAATTCCATCAGGAAACTCTTTTTTTGTTTTATTAATAATTGACTCTTCTTGCTTAGGATTCATTAATCCGTTGGTTCTTTTTTTAATTAAATCATCTAGTGAAATTCCATCAATTAAATCAATTGGATCAAGAACATTTCCTTTTGACTTACTCATTTTTTGCCCATCTGCATCACGAATCAAACCATGTACGTATACATGTTTGAATGGTATTTTCTGGGTAATATGCTTTGTAAGCATAACCATTCTAGCGACCCAAAAGAAAATAATATCAAAGCCTGTAACAAGAACAGAAGAAGGTAAATATAAGTCTAAGGCTGGGTTACTTTTTTCTGGATAGTCAGGAGTCCAGTCTAATGTAGAAAATGGCCATAGTGCCGAAGAGAACCATGTATCTAATACATCTTCATCTCTTACTAATTCTCCTTGATAGCCATCTTCTTCTGCAATGCTTTTTGCCTCTTCATAAGAGTTTGCAACATATACTTCTTTATTCGTCCCATACCATGCTGGAATTTGATGTCCCCACCAAAGCTGTCTAGAAATACACCAATCTTGAATATTATTAAGCCATTGGTTATAAGTATTAACCCAGTTTTCTGGATAAAACTTAATTTCACCTTTCTCAACAACTTCTAATGCCTTCTCAGCAATACTTTTTTTATCGCCAGTAGGCTTTGTCATTGCCACATACCATTGATCTGTAAGCATTGGCTCAATTACCGTATTTGTTCTATCACCTCTTGGGATTTTTAATGTATGTTTTTGAGTTTTTAAAAGAAGAGATTCTTTTTTTAAGTCATCAATAATCTTTTCTCTGGCTTTAAATCTTTCTAGTCCCTGATATAGTTTTGTCCCATTCTCATTAATATATCCATCAAGCGTTAAAATATTAACTATTGGAAGATCATGTCTTTGTCCTACTGCATAGTCATTAAAATCATGGGCAGGGGTTACTTTAACTACACCAGTTCCAAATTCTGGATCAACATATTCATCAGAAATAATTGGAATTTTTCTATTAATTAAAGGAATAAAGGCATATTGTCCAATATATTTTTTATACCTCTCATCTTCTGGGTGAACCATCAATGCTGTGTCACCCAACATAGTTTCAGGTCTTGTTGTAGCAACAGTTAAAAAGTCACTTTTATTTTCTAATGGATAATTAATATGCCATAAGGATCCACTTTCATCTTCTTGAATAACTTCAAGATCAGAAACTGCTGTTTGTAATGTTACATCCCAATTAACTAGTCTTTTGCCTCTGTAGATTAAGCCTTCCCGATAAAGCCTAACGAATACTTCAGTAACTGTTTTTGACAGTCCTTCATCCATGGTGAATCGCTCTCTTGACCAGTCTGGAGAAGTTCCTAATCGTCTCATTTGTTGGGTAATAGTTCCTCCTGAATAAGCTTTCCAATCCCAAACCCTCTCAATAAACTTTTCTCGACCTAAGTCGTGCCTTGACACTTTTTGTTGATCAAGCTGCCTTTCTACAACAATTTGTGTTGCTATACCTGCATGATCAGTCCCTGGCTGCCATAGTGTGTTTTCTCCCTTCATACGGTGATATCGAGTTAGTGCATCCATTAGGGTTTGATTAAATCCGTGACCCATATGAAGAGTTCCTGTTACATTAGGAGGGGGAAGAAGAATAGAAAATGAATATGGATTATCTAAATCTTCTCCTGATTTATAGTAGCCTTTAGACTCCCAAAATTCATACCATTTTTTTTCAATGTCAGATGGGTTAAACGATTTTGATAATTCTTTATTCATTAGAATGTAATTTATGTTTTAACTTATATTATCATGCGAAGTGATTTGATGAACTAAATCTATTTACTTTGAGCAGACCTTACAATGTGGATCTTTAATTATCTTTAAAGTTTTCCAGTCCATATCCTTTGCCTCTAAAATAAGCAATCTACCCATTAGGGACTTTCCAACCTTCAATATTAACTTCATGGCTTCTGCTGCCTGCATACATCCAATAATTCCAACTATCGGAGAAAATACGCCATGATCTGAACATCTTAATTCCTCGTCTTCCCCAGAATCAGGAAATAAACATTGATAGCAGGGGCTATCTTGATTTATAAAATCAAATACGCTGACCTGCCCATCAAAACCTATAGCTGCTCCTGATACAAGAGGCTTCTTTAAATCATAGGCAATTTGGTTTAATGAATATCGAGTTAAAAAGTTATCTGAGCAATCTATAATAACATCTACTTCCTTTGCTACATTCTTCATCTCTTTTATATCCAACTTTTTCTCTATTCCAAAAACTTTAACTTCTGGATTAATCTCTTTAAGCGCAGCTTTTGCAGATAATGCCTTATTAATCCCAATAAATTTATCAGTATGCAAAATTTGTCTCTGAAGGTTGCTTAGATCTACTTTATCAAAATCACATATTGTGATTTTTCCTATGCCTGCTGCCGCCAGATATATTGATGCTGAAGAACCTAAACCACCTGCTCCAACTATTAATATATGGCTATTTATGAGATTTAATTGTCCTTCATACTCTATATCAGGTAATAGAATATGTCGGCTATACCTAATTAATTTTTTATCAATCATATTATTAGCTTTATACTATACGTATATGTGGAATTATAGTTTATTGATTAGAATCATACATAGTAAAAAAATTTTTTTCTTAATACTAATTTTTTTTGTGACAATCGTTCAATGTGCCCCAAAAAAATTCTTTTCTAGCCCATCTTTCGACGGCTACATATATTTAAAATCTGTAAAGAATGAAAAATATAAAATAAATGCGCTTATAACTTTTAATATTAAAAATGATTTATTAATATCTAACTTTATTAACTTTAAATTTTATTCTCAACTTATCTCTTATGAATGCGGCCAAAATACTCCAATAATTATTGAGGAACTTCTAACAGAGAATCCATATGGAAAAGGTATAAAAAATGAAAGTAAAAGAGAGCTTAAAAAAGCGCAAAATTTAATAAGTCCTTCTTACCCATCATTATTTAAAGAAACATGTGTATAGATAAGATTAGGTTCCTCCCTCGTAAATTATAGACCACTGAGAATCTCTTTTAGTCCATATCTGTTGCTTAATCATCTCATTACTTAACAAACTACTACTATATTTCTGTTTAAATTGAACCAATATTAGCTCTTGATGATCCCCTGGATATTCAAATAATGAAATATTCTCAATTTTAATTTTTAGGTCCTTTGATTTTTTGAATACATTTTTTTTATGAGTTGTCCATTTAAGATAATCATCATTATTATATTTAGCTGAATCTATATAGTAATTTAGGTAGTTATTAATGTCTTTTTCTTCCCAACTACTTTTCCATCCTTCAATTCTCCTAAGAATCTCATTCTGAACTATATCTATATTTGCAACTTCTCGACTGCTAATTTTGCTCAATCCAGTATCTGAGATAATTACAGGGGTGCTTGGCTCATCTAAAATATATGCCAACTCATTAATATCAGTATTACTAAGGACTACACAGCCATCACTGGATTCAGGAGGTCTTGAATATGTTGTGCTTGGAGTTCCGTGAATCCAAATACCATATCCAGTAAAATTATTAAGTCGATCATATGCACTAGGAAAATTTATAGGATATGCACCATCTCCATATAAATCTGGAAGTGTTCTTGTAATTTTTTTTTCAATAAAATAAGTTCCAATAGGCGTTTTTTTATCTCCCTCAATTTTTTTTCCATATCCCTTTTTTCCAACGGAGATATAATAATCTGAAATATATTCTAGCTTGCCCTTATTGTTGCTGAATGCAAATAATCTTGAGCTTTTAACATCCACAAAAATTAAATATTTTTTATCTTCTGCCAGTAATACGTTTATTTTAGAACCAATAAGATTTTTATCTACATTATTAAAGCTCTCAATCCTTCTAGATAATTCTAACTTTAGATCAGAGATTTTTTCCTTGTACTGCCTTCCAGTATCTGCACTCACCTGATCATAGTTATGGCTTTGTAAAAGAAGTAAGTCCCCATGAATCATATGTGCTAGCTTGAAATTTGGATTTATATCGATAAGATTTATTACAGCTTCTAAGGCTGCATCAATTTCTCCTTCTGATATTTTATCCGCGGTCTCAGCTAATAATTGTTCGGTTTTTTTTAATTTCTGATTGTGGGTTATGTTATCGAGTGCAAATGCGTTACTTGTAAATAAGAGGCTCGCACCAACTAGTATGGATATAAAAAAATTTATCATCGCTTTTACTCTTAATTCTCAGTATTCTCTTCAATTATTTTGTAATCTCCAGATTCATTAATAATAACTAAGGTCTTATTTTCCTTATCACTATAATTTCCTGAATTATATGCCTGACTCATATTAATAAACCAAAGGCCCTCTTTAAATTTATATTTAATTTTGGTTAACTGTATATTAATCTCTTTCTTATTTATAATTTTCTCGGTTCTTGTTCTTTTCCAATCTTTATAATTTATATCACCCTTAACCTTGAAATATTTTGAATAAGAAGAGAAGTATGTCTCTAGATCTTTATCTTCCCATGATGTCTTCCACCTTTCAACAAACAAAGCAAGGTCTGCTAGTTTTTGCTCTTTTGATTTAATTTCAGATTTAGAAGCAGTGTCAACTAAGTCGTTTCGTTGCATATTTGGACTATAACTAAACAATTCATTAATTAATTGTAATTTATTATTTGCTACCGGGCTTTCATCTAATTCAAAAGCTTTTCTATAAGCATCAGACGCCATCCGGGTATATACATCCCCCAAATTAATATGTGCTATTGAGTAACTATTATTGGTTTTTAAAGCCTTTTCAAGTATCTGTTTTGCTTCTAAAAGCTTATTTTGTTCTGCGTAAAGTACAGCAAGGTTATTGTATGGTTCAGGTAACTTAGGAAATTTTTCTATTAGGGAAATGTATGTTTTAATTGCTAAATCTTTTTGTTCTAGCTTTGTTAGTGTAACTGCTCTTAAAAATAATAAATTATGGTTATTAGAGTCGGACTCTAATAAAAGATCAATTTCTACTAATGCTCTAGATGGTGATGATGAAACCATTGACTTAATATTATCAA
The DNA here is from genome assembly GCA_028247015.1 of Methylophilaceae bacterium. Taxonomy (GTDB): domain Bacteria; phylum Pseudomonadota; class Gammaproteobacteria; order Burkholderiales; family Methylophilaceae; genus BACL14. The sequence continues at coordinate 64,262 of JAOKFJ010000001.1, forward strand.
AATTAATTTCTTTGGATATTGAAGATTGAGTATTTAACAACAATAAAAGTACAATAATTCGAAATAAAAATTTCAAGAGAATGTCCCTGGTTCACTAATAAATATATTTAATTATACATAAATGGGGTGGCTGATGGGGCTCGAACCCACGACAACTGGAATCACAATCCAGGGCTCTACCAACTGAGCTACAGCCACCATTAACTGGCCTGCCCGACAGGAATCGAACCTGTAACCCCCAGCTTAGAAGGCTGGTGCTCTATCCGATTGAGCTACGGGCAGATAACTAAATAAATAAAGCAATAGTACTTAATCTAAATACATCTATATTGGTATTGTATTCTAATAATGGTCGGGGTGGAGAGATTCGAACTCCCGACATCCTGCTCCCAAAGCAGGCGCGCTACCAGGCTACGCTACACCCCGAACGCGCAAATATAGCCTAATTAGTACTTTTGGTCAAATACGTTTTGACTTTACAGATTTATAATTTATTTTGTTTAATGGGGTTTTAAGTCAGCATTCTGATAAAATATTTGGTTTACATTAATAGGTATACTCACAAATGACAGCAAAAATTATTGATGGTAAATCCATTGCCAATGATCTTTTAGATGCAGTTCGTAAATCAATTTTAATCAACGAAAAAGAAGGTATAAGAAATCCTTGTTTAGCTGTAATTCTAATTGGAGACAATCCTGCCTCCCATGTATATGTCAGAAACAAAAAACTTGCATGTGAGAAAGTAGGGATAAAATCATTATCTTACGATTTTAATGAGTCGATTACTGAACAAGAATTATTAAAATTAGTTAAAGATATTAATTTAAACTCTGAAATTGATGGAATATTAATACAGTCTCCTCTTCCAAATCATATTGATGAAGATAATATAATTAAGGCTATAGACCCACTTAAAGATGTAGATGGCTTTCATCCAATAAATATAGGCTTACTTGCCATAAGGCAGCCAAAGTTACGGCCTTGTACTCCTTATGGTGTGATAAAGATGCTTAAAGCTTCAAATATTAATTTAGAAGGTCTTGATGCAACCATTGTAGGAGTTTCAAATAATGTGGGACGCCCAATGGCATTAGAATTATTAACTGAGAAATGTACTATTACATCATGTCATAGTAAAACAAAAGATTTAGAAGGAAAAGTTCGGCGGGCAGACTTGGTCGTCGTTGCTGCTGGAAGACAAAACCTTGTAAAAGGTGAATGGATTAAAAAAGGTGCAATTGTCATAGATATTGGGATTAACAGAATTAATGATAAGTTAGTTGGTGACGTTGAATTTAATGTAGCAAGTAAAAATGCAGGATATATTACTCCCGTTCCTGGGGGGGTTGGGCCAATGACAGTTGCAACATTAATGGAAAATACATTACTAGCCCAAAAATTAACATAAACACTTTCAAGTGTTATACAAAAAGTGTAGAATCTCGCGGTCAAATATTATTTACTATAAGGATTGATTGAAATGGTAAAGAAAAAAACATTCATGGATAAGGCCATGGCAGCTGCCAAGAAAGTTATGGCCAAACCTGCAGCTAAAAAAGTAGTTGCCAAACCTGCAGCTAAAAAAGTAGTCGCCAAACCTGCAGCTAAAAAAGTAGTTCGAAATATAAATAAACAACAATTAAAACAATTCCGAACTTACTCTCCAAAATCTAATGAAAAATACATGAGCAAAGCTCAAAGAAATCACTTCACAAATATTCTAAACGATTGGAAGATGGAATTAAGTAGTGATATTGACCGAACTGTTACACATATGCAAGATGATCTGACGGCTTATGCAGATCCTAATGATAGGGCAAGCCAGGAATCAGATATGGCTCTTGAACTTAGAAATCGTGATCGAGAAAGAAAGCTTATTAAAAAAATTGACGACACCTTAAAGGTTATTTCAATTGATGATTATGGTTATTGCATTCAATGTGGCGAAGAAATTGGACTAAATAGACTTCAAGCTCGACCAACTGCAACATTATGTATTGACTGCAAGACACTTGATGAAATAAGAGAAAAACAAATGGGTAAATAAAAAAAAGCTCCTTATAGGAGCTTTTTTAGTTAATCTTCCTTGGCCTCATCTGCCGTTTTCTTCTCTGATACTGGTGGTGTTTCAATTAATGCCTTCGCACTAACTCTAACTCTTCCTTTGTCATCAACCTCAATAACTTTTACCTTTACTTCGTCACCCTCTGATAAATGGTCTTTAACTGCTTTTATCCTTTCATGAGCAATTTGTGAAATATGAAGTAATCCATCTTTGCCTGGTAGTAATGAAACAATCGCGCCAAAGTCTAGAATTTTTATTACCTTACCGTCGTAGATCTGATCAACCTCAACATCAGCAGTAATTTCTTTAATTCTATCTATTGCTGCCTGTCCTGACTCACCACTTGTACATGCAACTTTAACAAGCCCATTATCATCAATATCTATTGTAGCTCCTGTTTCAGCAGCTAAACCCTTGATTACTGCGCCTCCTTTACCAATAACATCACGAATTTTATCTGGATGAATTTTAATTGTTAAAATTTGAGGGGCAAACTTTGACATCTCAGTTCTAGGTGCCTTTAATGTTTTCTTCATAATTTTTAGGATATGGTCAATACCTTCTTTTGCTTGAGAAAGAGCAACTTGCATAATTTCTGCTGTTATTCCAGTAATCTTGATATCCATTTGAAGTGCAGTTATTCCGTTATCTGTACCTGCTACCTTAAAGTCCATATCACCCAAATGATCCTCATCTCCAAGAATATCTGTCAAAACAGCAACCCGATTACCATCTTTTATAAGGCCCATTGCAATACCTGCAACATGATCAGTCATAGGTACACCTGCATCCATCATAGCCATAGTTCCACCACATATGGATGCCATAGAACTTGAGCCATTGGATTCAGTAATTTCTGAGACTAGGCGTATTGTATAATCAAAATCCTCTTGACTAGGCAATGCTGCTGAAAGACCTCTTTTCGCTAATTTACCATGGCCAATCTCTCTTCTTTTTGGGGTGCCAACTCTTCCAGTTTCACCTGTTGCATAGGGAGGAAAATTATAATGAAGCATAAATCGATCTTTATATTCTCCCTGAAGTGCATCAATAATTTGTTCATCACGACCTGTGCCAAGTGTTGTAACAACGATTGCCTGCGTTTCACCTCTTGTAAAGAGAGCAGATCCATGAGCCCTTGGCAATACGCCTGTTCTTATTTCAATAGGTCTAACTGTTCTAGTATCTCTGCCATCAATTCTTGGCTCCCCATCTAGAATTTTATTCCTAACAATTTTCGATTCCAAATTAAAAAACTCATTGTTAATTACATTAATTTCAGACGCGCTTGTATCTTCAGTTACAACTTTCTCTAAAATACCACCCTTAATTTCTGATAATTTTTCTGAGCGCTCACTTTTTGATTTAATTGCAAATGCTTTCTCTAAATCTTTAGCAGCAATTTTTTCAATTTGAGAGATTAAATCTTTATTTTCTTCTGGGGCTTTCCAGTCCCATGGATCTTTTGATGCTTCTTTGGCAAATTCGTTAATCATTTTAATAACTGGTTGCATTGCCTTATGTCCAGCTTGAACAGCATCTAACATGACTTTTTCTGGTAATTCTTTAGCTTCAGATTCAACCATAAGAACTGCAGTATCACTACCAGCAACTACTAAATCTAAATCACTTTCTAATAATTGTGTTTTTGATGGATTTATAACAAATTTTTCATCAACATACCCTACCCGCGAAGCGCCAACAGGACCATAAAAAGGAATACCTGATATAGCTAAAGCTGCTGAAGCACCAATAATTGCAGGAATATCAGAATCTATTTCACTATCTGATGACATTACAGTAGCTACAATTTGTATTTCATTGTAAAAGTTTTTAGGGAATAGGGGTCTTAGAGGCCTATCAATTAACCTACATGTTAGAGTCTCTTTCTCGCTTGGACGTCCTTCTCTCTTAAAGAAACCTCCTGGGATTTTTCCTCCAGCATATGTTTTTTCTTGATAGTCCACTGTCAATGGAAAGAAGTCTTGGCCTTCTTTAGCATTCTTTCTCCCTACAGCAGTTACAAAAACAACTGTATCGCCATAAGTTACCATTACTGCACCATCAGCTTGACGGCCTATCTCACCTGTTTCAATTGTGAGTGTATTGTCACCGAACTTAACACTTTTTTTTACTATATTAAACATTTATATTTTCCTTTAATTTTATAAATCATTATTCACTTCTCAATAATGAATGACTCAATAATAAAAAAGCCGATAAGTGCCCTTATTAGCAAATTATCGGCTTTAAAATACACACAAACTTTTTTATTTTCTTAAACCAAGACGTTTTATTAATGACTGGTAACGCTCAAGACTTTCTCTTTTGAGGTAGTCTAAAAGTTTACGTCGTTGACTCACTAATGCAAGAAGACCTCTTCTTGAATGATGATCTTTTGCATTAACTTGAAAGTGTCCTGTTAAATAATTGATTCTGTCTGTTATTAACGCGGCCTGAACTTCAGGCGATCCAGTATCATTTTTAGCTATTTGATATTCTTCTACTATTTTTGCTTTTTCTACAGCAGTGCTTGTCATTTATTTCTCCTATTTCAGAACCGAACATTTTAACGGTATTTTATTAATTTAACAATATGTTTTTAAATAACTTATTTCTATATCGCCATTAATCTTTTTACCTTAAGATTACCTTTAGCATCTCCCTCAGCTAAACCTATAAAAAAATTTTCTTGAGTATAAAGTCTATATATATTTTTTAATGCTTCTTTTTTATGGACTATCTTTCCGTCCTTAATGGCACTAGCTTCATCATTGCTGACAATAAGTGAATCAAAATTATTTAAAAACCTATCAATAGGGTTAATAAATTTAAATCTATCCTCAACTAGGGACTCCTCTATTGAATCTAATGCAATAGCGTCATTAATGGTAAGTGAACCAACTACTGTTCTTCTTAGGCTACTTAGATAGCCACCTACTTTTAGTTTTTCCCCTATATCTTCTGCTAATGTTCGAATGTAAGTTCCTTTTGAACAATTTATTTCAAGAATTAATTCATCTTTTTCTAAATTAATTAATTTAATTGAAAATATTGTAATTATTCTTTTTTTTCTAGGTATTTGAATACCTTGCCGCGCATACTCATATAAAGGCTTTCCATCGTGCTTTAGGGCTGAATACATTGGCGGTGTCTGCTCAATAGCACCTTCAAAAGTTTTTAACACATTAGTAACTTCAGTTTTATTGGGGAACTTAACAATATTCAGATCTTTTAAAGTTCCCTCCGCATCTGCAGTTGAACTAGTAAAACCTAATTTTATTTTTGCTGCATATGTTTTATTTGCATCAAATAAATAGCTTGAAAATTTAGTAGCCTCTCCAAGGCAAACAGGTAATATACCTGTAGCTAATGGATCTAACGTCCCTGTATGGCCTGCTTTTTTTGGATTATAAAGCCATTTTATTTTCGAGAGGGTTTGGTTTGATGAAAATCCTAGTGGCTTATCAATTATAAGCAGACCGTTGATTTCTTGCTTGGGGGACTTAATTATCATAAATTATTTATTTATCAGCATTCAAAACGCCATCAAGTAAACGAGAAATTTTCATACTTTCATCTATGGTTTTATCGTAAACAAAATGTAGTTTTGGGATTCCTCTTGTGGTCATTTTTTTTGCTAATTGAGATCTTAAAAAAGGCATAGACCTTTTAAGTCCCTTAGAAACTTCTTCATCATAATTACTAGCAACAAAAAAAACTTTTGCATGTTTAAGGCATGGAGAAACTTCAACATCAAGAATTGTAAGTTTTTTTAGTGATGGGTCTTTAATTTGAAATTGTAGGAGGTCAGCTAGTTCTTTTTTTATTTGCTGACTAATTCTATCGCTTCTTGGATAGTCCTTAGGCAAAGTTAAAGCTTCCTTGCCACTTCAACTGTTTCATATACTTCAATCTGGTCACCAACATTAATATCATTAAAATTCTGGATAGACAGGCCACATTCATAATTTGCTTTTACTTCCTTAGCATCTTCTTTGAAGCGCTTGAGGGAATCTAGTTCACCGTCATATATCACTACATTATCTCTAAGAATACGAATTTTTGAATTCTTTCTAATTAATCCTTCAAGCACATAACATCCAGCAATTGTTCCAATTTTTGATGCTTTGAAAATATCCCTAATTTCTACTAAGCCAAGAGTAACTTCTTTTCTTTCTGGAGATAATAATCCACTGAGGGCAGATTTCACTTCATCTACAGCTTCATAAATAATGCTGTAATAACGAACATCAACCTCTAAATTAGCCGCTAATTTTCGTGCTCCGCCGTCTGCTCTTACATTAAATGCTAAAACAACTGCATTTGATGCCGTTGCTAGATTAATATCAGACTCATTAACTGCTCCCACAGCTGAATGAATTACATTAACTCTGACTTCATCTGTTGATAATTTTTGAAGAGATCCCGCTAAGGCTTCGTATGATCCTTGAACATCAGATTTAATAATTAATGGTAAAACTTTTACTTCTCCATCTGCTATTTGATCAAAAATATTCTCTAATTTAGATGCTTGTTGCTTAGCAAACTTCACATCCCTAAATTTTCCTTGCCTAAACATTGCAATCTCTCTGGCTTTTTTCTCATCATTTAATACGATAAATTCTTCGCCAGCATTTGGTACGCCCGATAATCCAATTACTTCAACAGGAATTGATGGACCTGCTTTTGATACTTTTCCCCCAACTTCATCAATCATTGCTCTCACTCTTCCAAAGGCTGTTCCTGCTAAGATAATGTCACTAGGATTTAATATGCCCGATTGTACTAATAATGTTGTTACAGGACCTCGACCTTTATCAAGCCTACCTTCAACCACAACACCTTTTGCGGGTGTATTAATCGAGGCTTTTAGTTCTAGTACCTCAGCTTGAAGTAATATTGCATCTAATAAATTATCAATTCCTTGTCCTGTAATTGCTGACACCTCAACAAACATAGCATCTCCACCAAGTTCTTCTGGAATGACTTCATGTGTCAATAGCTCTCCCTTTACCTTTTCTGAGTTTGCATCAGGCTTATCAATCTTATTTATTGCAATAATAAGAGGAACATTAGCGGCCTTTGAATGATTAATTGCTTCAATCGTTTGGGGCATTACTCCATCATCAGCAGCAACAGCCAATACAACCACATCTGTCGCTTTTGCTCCTCGAGCTCGCATTTCCGAAAAAGCTGCATGTCCAGGTGTATCTAAAAAAGTAATCATGCCTTTAGCTGTTTCAACATGATAAGCGCCGATATGCTGAGTAATTCCACCTGCTTCACCAGAAGCAACTTTTGTAGTTCTTATATAATCGAGTAATGACGTTTTACCATGATCTACATGGCCCATAACTGTAACAACTGGTGGGCGAGGCTCAACAATAGCATCAATAGTTTGGTCACTATCCAGTAAAGACTCTGGGTCATTTTCTATTGCAGCTTGTGGTTTATGTCCCATTTCTTCAACCACAATCATCGCAGTATCTTGGTCTAATATTTGATTAATTGTAACCATCATGCCCATACCCATTAGGTTTTTAATTACTTCTGCTGCTTTAACAGCCATCTTATGAGCTAAATCAGCTACAGAAATAGTTTCTGGAACTAGAATATCTCTTACAACTGGCTCTGAAGGTGCAGTAAAATTTGGTTCATCGTCGTCTCTAACTTTATTTTTTGTTTTTGGGGAGCGCCATCCACTTTTTCCAGAGTCATTCCTCCCTCTAACAGGACGTTTTTTTATTGTCCTATCTACCCATTTTTCTTTTGGCTTTTTATCTTTCTCTGCTTTAACGCCAATTTTTGATGCAGGACGATGCAATGTTCCATCATTGGCAGGCTCTTCTTTCTTTGGTTCAGTTTTAGGAGATTGTTTCTTAATTGCTTCAGCAGCTTGGATTTCTGCAAGAGCCGAATGCCTTTTAGCTTCATCGTCTCTTATATTTTTTTGATTATTGTCTACAACTTCAATAGGGGCTTCTGGCTTATTTGGCTTAGCTTCTTCAGAAATATTTTTATTTTTCTTTTCTTGATCAGGCTTCACGAGCGTTCTCTTCTTTCTAACTTCTACCTGAATGGTTCTAGCTCTTCCCTCACTATCTGTTTTTCTTATTTCCGTACTCTGTTTACGAGTTAATGTAATTTTAGATTTAGGTTTTTGATCGCCCCCATGAGAATTACGAAGAAAACCCAATAGTGCAGATTTATCTGATTCAATAAGCTCATCCGAAGCAGCCGACTTATTTACACCCGCACTTTTAAGTTGCTCTAGTAATAGATCTATTGGTAACCCCAATTCAATTGCAAACTTTTCTACTGTAGATGTTTCCATTCAAACTCCAATAAATTATTTAAACAAACCATGGTGCACGAGCCGTCATTATTAAATTTTTCGCTTTTTCTTCGTCAACTTTAACCAAATCTAGTAATTCATCAGCTGCCAATTCTGCAAGATCTTCCATTGATATAACTCCTTTTGAAGCCAATAGCTTTGCCATATCTGCATCCATTCCATCCATTGATAATAAATCTTCAGCCGGCTCAGCTACTTTCTCTTCTTTTGCAATAGCATCAGTTAAAATTGCAGCTGTTGCTCTTGATCTTAATTCAGAAACAGTATCCTCATCAAATGCTGCTATTTGAACCATCTCCTCAATAGGCACATAAGCTACCTCTTCTATAGTAGAAAAACCTTCTTGTACTAAAATATCAGCAACATCTTCATCAACATCTAGTTTTTCAATAAATAATTGACTTACTGAAGCGTATTCATCCTTCGTTTTTTGATCAGATTCTTCTTCCGTTAAAATATTTAACTCCCATCCTGTTAATTCAGATGCAAGTCTTATATTTTGTCCTCCTCTGCCAATTGCTTGAGCAAGTTGGTCTTCTGAGACGGCTAAATCCATACTGTGTTTGTCCTCATCAACAACTATGCTAGAAACCTCTGCCGGTGCCATTGCGTTGATTACAAACTGAGCTGGCTCTATAGACCATAAAACTATATCTACTCTTTCTCCAGCTAATTCACCTGTTACAGCTTGAACGCGAGAACCTCTCATCCCTACACAAGTTCCAACAGGATCTAGTCGTTGATCGTTGCCCTTTACTGCAATCTTAGATCTAAGTCCAGGATCTCTTGATGCAGACATAATTTCTAATAATCCTTCTTCAATTTCTGGTACTTCTAGCTCAAAAAGTCTTTTAAGGAACTCAGGGTCAGTTCTCGAAAGAACTAGCTGAGGTCCACGAACGCTATCATCGATTTTTAATAGAATCGCCCTAATACGATCTCCAACTCTTAAGTTCTCTTTTGGAATCATTTGCTCGCGGGGCAGAACTGCATCAAGCCTACCAATCTCAATGATTGCATTTCCTCTTTCCATTCTTCTAATTTGTCCAGATACTAATTTTTCATCTCTTGCTAAAAAATCATTTAAAATCTGTTCTCGCTCTGCTTCCCTTACCTTCTGCAAAATTACCTGTTTTGCTGCTTGCGCCCCAATTCTGCCAAATTCAACTGAATCAATTGGCTCTTTTATAACTTCATTTTCTGATTTTCCTTTAGCTCTTTCATCAGTAGGAGGTATTTCTGCATCTGAATTTTCAATTAATTCTTCAGGAATAATTGTCCAACATTGAAAAGATTGATATTCCCCATTTTCTTTATCAATCTCAACTCGAATATCAACGCCTGCATCATATTTTTTTTTAGTAGCTGAAGCTAAAGCTAATTCTAAGGCTGTAAATATTAAGTCTCTCCCAACGTTTTTTTCATGTGCAAGTGCATCTACAAGTAATAAAATCTCACGACTCATTTTTTTCTCCGGCTTGTTATCTTCATAATTTTGGATCTAATCGGGCTTTATCAATTTGATCAAAATCAATCTCAATTAACGAGTTCTCTGATTCCAACAAAACAATATTCCCTTTTATTCCTTTTATTACACCACTAAAATTTCTGCTCTCTAGAATTGGTAAACGGGTCTTAATTTTTACTCTCTCTTCCTTAAAGCGCTCATAATCAATCAATTTTTTAACCACTCTATCCGCTCCTGGAGATGATACCTCCAGCCTTCCATAATCTATATCCTCTTCCACTGACAAAACATGATTCAATTGATTACTTACAACAACACAATCGTCAATATTAACTGAATCTAATTTATCAATAAATACTCTTAAAAGCTGGCCATGATTAATTATTTCAATATCTACAAGTTCATACCCTAATTGAGTAACCGTTTTATCGATTAAATGCTCTAAATCTATAGCCAATTTTCGATGCCCTTAATATATATTCCCTTTAAACAAAAAAAGGGCCATAGGCCCGTCTTCAAGATGCGAATTATATCAATAAATTCAATAAATTGGAAGAATAATATTACTAGAATCTTACATTATAGAGACGCGAGCAAATTTTCTTTTACCCACTTGGATAGTAATTATTGCATCCCGTAAAATAAGCTTTTTAGGATCTTCGAATTTTTCGCCATTAACTTTAATCCCCCCACCAGCAATTAACCGCATAGCTTCAGAAGTGCTTGATACTAGATTAATTTTTTTTAATAGCTGAGGAACTGAAATACCAGCACCGTCACACTTAATATTGAAATTAGGGATATCTTTTGGAATCTGACCTTTTGATCTAATATTAAAATTATTTTCTGCTTTATCTGAGGCATCAGCATCATGAAATCTTTCAACTAGCTCTTTTGCAAATTCTACCTTAATTTTTTTTGGATTTTCACCTTCTTCTGCTCTTAATTTCCACAGCCTAATTTGTTTAGCAGTCTTTAAGGATAGAAGATCTATATATCTCCACATTAAATCGTCTGAAATTGATAAGAGTTTTGCAAAAATACTTTCAGGGGCTTCATCAATACTTATATAATTATTTAACGACTTAGACATTTTCTGAACACCGTCTAGACCTTCTAGAAGCGGCATTGTTAAAATACATTGCTGTTCCTGATTATAATGTTTTTGTAGTTCACGCCCCATTAATAAATTAAATTTCTGATCTGTACCTCCAATCTCAACATCAGCTTTTAAGGCTACTGAATCATAGCCTTGAAGTAATGGGTAAATAAACTCATGAATTGCAATAGGCTGATTTGACTTATACCTTTTAGAAAAATCATCACGCTCTAACATTCTTGCGACAGTATGTGTTGCAGCAAGCTTTAGAATTCCACTAGCACCTAAATCATTTAACCAAGTTGAATTAAAAACAATCTCAGTTTTTTCTTTAATTAATATTTTAAATACTTGATCTGCATAACTCTCAGCATTTTTTTGAACATCTTCTTTTGACAAGGGAGGTCTAGTTACATTCTTACCTGAAGGATCTCCAATCATTCCAGTAAAGTCACCAATTAAGAAAATGACTTCGTGACCTAAATCCTGAAATTGTCTTAACTTATTCAATAAAACAGTGTGGCCTAAGTGCAAATCAGGGGCCGTAGGATCAAATCCAGCCTTAATTTTAAGAGGCTTGCCTTTTTTTAATTTCTCAATTAACTCTGATTCGATTAGGATCTCATCTGAACCACGCTTAATTAAATCTAATGTTTCTTCAATTTTCAATGAAATTTTCCAGTTAATCAGTAATTAGTATAATTTTAACTCAATTATGATTTTAAAAATATTACTACTTTATTTAGGCTTGTATTAAAAAATAAAGTTGTCACAATTAAACTCATGAAAAATGAAAAATTAATCTTTGGGGTAATGTCAGGCACGAGTCTAGATGGGATTGATGTGGTATTAATAAAGATAGGAAATAAAAATATAAAATTAATTGATTTTGCACACAAGCCTTACTCAAATAAATTAGCTAATGCCCTACTATTAATCCAAAAACCCATTCATAACGATTTAGAATTAAGTATTGAACTAGGCTTGTTACACGCACAGACTACTGCATCAATGATTAATACCATGCTTAAAAAATTAAATATTTATCCCAAGAAAGTTTGCTGTATTGGTTATCACGGACAAACTATTAGGCATCAACCATCAAAGAAATTTTCCGTGCAAATTGGCAATGCTCATATGTTGGCAGAAAAAACAAATATTGCCGTCGTAGCAGACTTTAGGAATAGGGATATAGTTGCTGGTGGTCAAGGGGCTCCTTTAGTACCTTCTTTCCATCAGAAAGTATTTTCTTCTCGAACTAAGAATAGAGTCATTATCAATGTTGGAGGAATTAGCAACCTAACATACCTTAAAATCGGTGATAAATTAATTGGTTTTGATTGTGGTCCAGGAAACCTTCTACTAGATTATTGGGTCCAAAAAAATAAAAATAAGAACTATGATGATAAGGGTAAATGGGCCAGCACTGGAAATATTATTCCTAATTTACTTATAGAATTTATGAAAGAACCTTTTTTTCAAAAAAAACCTCCAAAAAGCACTGGAAGAGACTTATTTAATTCTTGCTGGTTAGAAAAATTTGATCATAAAAAAGAAAGTCCTGAAGATGTTCAGCGAACCCTTCTAGAGCTCACTGCTATATCTATAAAACTTGCTATAGTAAGATATTGTAATGAAGTAGATGAAATATTCATATGTGGGGGTGGTAGTAAAAATATATTCTTAAAAAATAGATTAGAACAGTTAACTACTCAAAAAATAAATAATACAGAGGAATTAGGAATTCCTTCTCAGTCAGTTGAGGCTGTAGCATTCGGTTGGCTAGCAAATGAAAGATTAAACAATATACCTAATAATTCACCAGAAATTACTGGATCATCAGGCAAAAGAATCCTAGGAATAACTCATCCTGCCTAAATATAAATATTTTAAGTTATAATAGAAGTTCGTAAATATCCCAAAAAAAAATGGCTTCAGAAAAATCAAAAATTATAGTTGATAATAAAGAAATTGATCTCCCGTTAATAAGAGGGACAATGGGCTTGCCAGCAATCGATATAAGAACACTCAATCAAAAAGGTATGTATACCTTTGATCCTGGCTATTTATCAACTGCATCATGCAGCTCCGCTATTACATATGTCGATGGTGAAAATGGCGAACTTCTATATCGTGGTTATCCCATTGAGCAATTGTCTGAAAAATGTGACTTTTTAGATGTCTCATACTTACTTTTCAACGGTGAACTTCCAACAGATATAGAAAAGCAAAATTATAGGAAATCTATTAATGGGCATACATTAATCCATGACCAATTAAATAGTGTCTATAGAGGTTTCCGAAGAGACTCTCACCCAATGGCAGTGATGATTGGTGTTGTTGCATCTATGTCAGCTTTTTATACTGACAAAATGGATATGAATAATCCTGACCATCGAAAATTATCCGCAATGCGATTATTAGCAAAATTACCTACAATAGGCTCATGGAGTTATACATATAGTCTTGGACTACCATCTGTATACCCTCAAAATGATCTGGGTTATGCTGGAAACTTTCTTAATATGATGTTCTCAAGTCCCAATAAAAAATATCAAAATAATCCTATTCTTACACGAGCTTTAGAAAAAATTCTAATTCTTCATGCTGATCATGAACAAAATGCATCTACATCGACTGTTAGATTAGTTGGATCCTCAGGAGCGAATCCTTATGCATGTATTGCTTCAGGAATTGCATCTTTATGGGGGCCAGCGCATGGTGGTGCCAATGAAGCAACTTTAAAAATGTTAGCTGAAATAGGAAATGAAGATCGTATTGGTGAATATATAAAAAGAGCGAAGGATAAAGATGATGATTTTCGTTTAATGGGTTTTGGTCATCGCATCTACCGCAATAAAGATCCACGTGCTGAAATTATGAAAATAACTTGTCACGAAGTACTTAACGAGCTAAATCTCTCTAACGAACCCTTATTCAGATTGGCTTTAACTTTAGAAAAGATTGCCCTAGAAGATAAATATTTTATAGAAAAGAAACTATATCCAAATGTTGACTTCTATTCAGGCATAGTTATGAGAGCACTTGGTATTCCAAACTCCATGTTCACGGCTGTTTTTGCGATTGCGCGAACAGCTGGATGGGTATCACATTGGAATGAAATGTTAAGCGACAAAGAAAACAAAATTGGCCGTCCTCGCCAAGTTTATACAGGTCTAGCAAAAAGAAATATTAAACCTTTCTAGGTAGAAAAAGAAGATCCACATCCACAAGTGCTTGTTGCTTGAGGATTCTTGATAACAAATTGTGAGCCCTGAACATTATCTTGATAGTCTATTTCAGCTCCAGTTAAATATTGAAGGCTCATAGGATCAATCAATAGTGTCACCGAATCCTTAACCACTTTTGTGTCATCATCATTTATAGATTCTTCAAATGTAAAACCATATTGAAACCCTGAACAACCACCTCCACTTACAAAAACTCTAAGTTTCAGATCTGGAGTCCCTTCTTCTTCAATTAATTCTTTAACCTTACTTACAGCATTGTCAGTAAAATTTACTGGCGTTGGCATTACTAATTCTGTTGTCATTCTTTTCTCCTATTACTTCTCAGTTTTTACATCAATTTCTTTTGCATATTGCTTTATAGCAGAGGTGCTCATCATTTTTAGTACACCTTGAACCTTTGCTCCAGCATGGACCTCTAATACTTTATACTCTATATCACCACTTATGTCTGCCTTTGGATGTATCTCAATATAATTAAGGGCTCTAATATTGCCTGTTACTTTTCCGCCAATAATAGCGTTATGAACAATTATATCCCCTCTAACCTCACTGCCCTCACCCATGATAAGAGTACCATTATTACCTCCAAGAACATTTACATTTCCAATTATTTTCCCATCAAGCCTAATTCCTCCAACATATGTGGTATCTCCCTTGATAACAAAGTCTTCATTGATGAGTGTATCAATATTAAATTTATTTTTTTTCTTAAAAAGCATTATTTTGGCCTTTTTCCAACGATTTTTTCATAAAAAAGAACATCTTCTTTTAGTTCTATATTTTCTTGTCTTACAACTTTTAATTCTTGCGAGAGTTTATCATAGGACTTAGATTCCATTTGTATTTGTAAAACTTTTTCTCGCATACTCTGATCAATTTCACTATTAATACTTTCTAATTCTGCAATTCTTAAAAGAAAGCCTGTAATCTTCCCACCCTGATATAGTTTATAAGATAATAAAAAGCTTAAAGAAAACGATAATAAAATGATCAGCAAATATCTTGGCCATAAATGATCTATTCTAATTTTAGCTTTCTTATGAGTTAAAAAATGCTTCTTTTTTCTAGATATATTATTCATTCATTAAGCCTATTATGGGTGAAGGGCTAATAAATCTAACCCCGTATTTTCAGGCCAATCCATCATAATATTCATATTCTGTATTGCCTGGCCAGCTGCACCTTTAACCAAGTTATCAATTACAGATAGAATTATGAGTCTATTGGAATCTGGAATTTTATAAAAAGAAAGTCTACATATATTTGATCCTCTTACCGACTTTGTTTCAGGGCAACTTCCTGGTTCTAAAATATCAATAAATGGTTCGTCTTTATAGCATTCATTAAAAATTATTAATGGATCAAAATCCTGAATACAGTCAACATATAAAGTTGCGTGAATACCTCTAACCATAGGTATTAAATGTGGAACAAACGTTAGCCTAATTTTTTTTTGGCCAGTAATAGCCTGTAAATTTTCTTCAATTTCTGGCAAATGTCGATGTCCTGTCAGACCATATGCCCTAAAATTTTCAGATGCCTCAGACATTAAAAGCTGGGTTTCTGTTTTTTTACCAGCCCCACTAATTCCTGATTTTGCATCTGCGATTATCGTTTCAGTGTTTATTAAGTTACTCTTTATTAAAGGGGCTAATGCTAATTGGATCGCTGTTGGATAACATCCTGGATTTGCAACTAATTGAGCTTCCTTAATTGCTGCTCTATTTACTTCAGGTAATCCATAAACTGCTTTTTTTAACTCTTCTGCCGCTTGGTGTTTCATTCCATACCATTTTTCCCAAATAGAAACATTTTTAATTCTAAAGTCAGCAGCCAAATCGATAACTTTAACTCCATTATCGAGTAACTCTTGAACATAATTCATTGCAATTCCATTTGGAGTCGCAAAAAAAACTAATTCCGATTCCTTCAAGTTTGCTTCAGCTGGATCTACAAAAACATTTGAAAGGGTACCTCGAAGTGATGGATAAATGGCAGACACTAATTTTCCAGAATCATTTCTAGATGTAATTTGATCGATAATGACATTTGGGTGACTTATTAATAATCTTAATAACTCAATACCAGTATATCCAGACCCTCCAACTATACTAACTTTAATTTTTGGCTTCATTTTGTTATTTTATGCTTATATTATTGATTTATGTTAATAAAAAAGCCGCTTAAGCGGCTTTTTTGTTTTATCTTTTTGAGAACTGTTTTTTACGTCTCGCTTTTCTAAAGCCAACCTTCTTTCGTTCAACTTCCCGACTATCTCGAGTTACATATCCTGCACTTGATAACTCTGGTTTTAATGCAACATCATAATCCATTAAAGCCCTCGTAATTCCATGTCTTACGGCTCCGGCTTGACCAGACTCACCACCACCGATTACATTAACTTTAATATCAAAAGTTGCAGTATTATTTGTTAACTCTAAAGGCTGCTTTAAAATCATTTGAGATGTATATCTTGAAAAATATTCATCTACTGGTTTGTTGTTAACTACAATATTTCCCTTACCCGGCTGTATAAAAACCCTTGCAATTGAACTCTTTCTTCTACCTGTTCCGTAATAATATTTACCTATCATAATTTTCCTGAATTTATAGTGTTATCGGTTGCGGCTGTTGAGCTGCATGCTGATGCTGATCACCTGCATAAACTTTCATTTTCTTAACCATAGCATAACCAAGAGGCCCTTTAGGTAGCATGCCCTTTACAGCTTTCTCTAAAGCACGTCCAGGAAACCTATTCTGCATATTTTTAAAGTTTGTTTCGTATAATCCACCAACGTATCCTGAGTGCCGATAATAGATTTTTCCCTCATCTTTATTGCCTGTTACCTTAATTTTGTCTGCATTAATTACAACAATGTAATCTCCAGTATCAACATGAGGAGTATAAATTGCTTTATGTTTTCCTCTTAATCTATGGGCTATAGCACTTGCAAGTCTCCCCAGTGTTGCATCAGTAGCATCTACTAATAACCAATCTCTTTGTACTTCATGTGATTTTGCTGAAAATGTTTTCATTTATTTATAACCAGTCATTTACAAAAAAAAATTTAAGAGCCGAATTCTAGTCTATTTTCATATCTTTTGTCAATGTTTTAAAGGCGTTTCCTTAGATTTTCATCATTTGTGACACAAAAGCCATAAACATAAAAAATCCTACGTAATTATTGGCTAAAAAAGCCTCAAAATTCTTATCAGGATCCATGCTACTTCCGCTGAAAGAACCTCTTAAGGCAATTATTAAAGAGATGGCCATGATAAGATAAAAAGATATTGAATAATGATTAACATAACCGATAAATATTAATATCAGGAACATAAATATAAAACATAAAAAAATGAAAGGAATCGTATAATGCTTAAAAGTTAAAGCTGAAGAACGAAGATTAATTTTTCGATCATCCTTCATATCCTTAATAGCATAATGGGAGTCATAGCTTAAAGCCCAAAATATATTTGCAGTAAATAAAGCCCAGGCCTCAAAAGGGAATTCGTTTTGAATTGCGGCGAAGGCCATTAAAATCCCAAATCCAAATGAAATTCCAAGCATCAATTGTGGTAAAGCAAAAAACCTTTTACAAAAAGGATAAATTAATACTGATAAAAGAGCGCATAAAGATAATTTTATTGCTAGAAAATTCAGTTGCATAACCAAAAAAAATGAAATCAATAATAAAATAACTAAATAAAGTAAAGCCTCAAATATAGATGCCTCTTTCACGGCAAGAGGCCTGTTCTTTGTTCTTTCAACATGTACATCAATATTCCTGTCCACTAGATCATTAACAATACATCCAGCAGATCTCATCAAAATAGTACCAATAATAAAAATGGCAACTATCTTTAATTCTGGAATGCCCTGTTCAGCTACTAATAGCGCAGTTAATGTTGGCCATAGCAATAAAAAAATACCAATCGGCTTATTCATTCTAGTTAGAAGAATGAAATTAAAAAAATATCTCACTTAATAAATCTTAAATGTTCGAAATTTTTAAAGAATACTTCTGTCAGTAAGACACTTTTATTATTGTAATTAAACATAGATTGACGGCTCACTAAAATATTAGAGTCATTATGACCAGAATTTCTAACACTTTTTGATATATCGCCATTTTTTGAAAATCTAGAATAAATAAATGGAGATCGTTTAATTACTTTTTGTTCAAAAATAATATCTGACAATGGGTTATCTTGAAGTCTTTTAATTCCATTCCAAAAACCACGTAAATTAATTTTTGGTGTTACTGTCCTCGCATACATAATCGGAAGACCATCAGCGTAGAGCATTACTTCTCTTAAATACAACTGGCCCTTCCTAAAATTTCTAAATTTATCTTTTTCTATTTTAAGAAAATTTATAATGGCAGGTCTAATCTGTATGACCTGAAACCTCGCAATATTTTTGACTCTCTTGCTAAGAGAACTTCTATTAGTCAACCAGAGGCGTAACTCACTCTTACTATTAATTTTATTTTGCCACATTATTTTAATTAAGCTCTTATGATTTCCTGATAATTTCGGAGCCATCTTTCTAAATGTAGATTAATAGATGGATGTTCTAATTCTATCAAATGATCTGCATCTTGTTTAGCCAATTCTAACAATACTGAATCTCTTTGAATATCTGCAACTCTTAGCATTGGTACCCCACTTTGTTTTAAACCAAGAAACTCACCTGGACCTCTAATTTTTAAATCCTCTTCAGAAATTTTAAAGCCATCTATATGCTCATAGATCGTTCTCAATCTTTGCTTAGCTAATATTGATAATTTTTTTTGGTACAGCATAATGCAGACACTTTTTTTAGTTCCTCTACCAATCCTTCCTCTTAATTGATGTAGCTGAGACAAGCCCATTCTTTCTGCATTTTCTATAATCATTAACGTTGCATTTGGAACATCAACCCCTACCTCGATAACTGTTGTTGCTACAAGAATTTTTATTTTATTTTTTTTAAAATTCTCCATGACAATTTTTTTTTCTGATGTCTTCATTCGGCCATGTATTAGTCCTACCTCATGCTGTTTAAAGTATTTATTAAGTACTAAATAAGTATTTTCTGCCGTTTCTAATTGCAGAGTCTCACTTTCTTCAATAAGAGGACAAACCCAATATACTTGACTACCACCAATAACTTCTTTATTAATTATCTCTAAAATTTTCGCTCTTCTTTCTTCAGAAAATAACTTAGTAGTAATAATTTGTCGTCCAGGCGGTAATTTATTAATTACAGATATATCCATGTCAGAGAAATAGCTCATAGACAATGTTCTAGGAATTGGAGTTGCACTCATCATTAACTGATGTGCTTCAAATTTCTGATTGATGAGGTTATTTTTTCTTAATCTAATTCTTTGTTCGACACCAAATCGATGTTGTTCATCAATTATATAAAACGCTAGATTTTTAAAAATTACCTCTTCTTGAAATAATGCGTGAGTTCCAATAATAATGTCTGACTCCCCAGCCATAATTTTCTTTTGGGTTATTTTTTTATTACTGGGTGACATACTTCCTCTTAATAAGTCAACTCTAAAGCCTAAGGGATCTAACCATTCTTTTATTTTACTAAAATGTTGTTCAGCTAAAATTTCAGTTGGAGCCATAAAGGCAACTTGATATCCAGACTTAATAACCTGTATCGCCGCCATTACAGCTACAACTGTTTTTCCACTCCCTACGTCCCCCTGTAATAGACGATTCATTGGATGATTATTTTTAAGATCAAAATAGATGTCTCGTAATACTATTTCCTGTTGTTCTGTTAATTTAAAATCTAAATTTTTAATAAAGATATTATGTAGTTCATCAGAAAATTTAATTGGCATTGCTAGATGCAATTTTTTTTGGTGGTAAAGCCCTCTTAGAAAGAGTTGCTGCGCCAAAAGTTCATCATAAATTAAACGACGGTTATACACACTATCTTTTCGATCAAATAAGTTTATGTCACTATTTTTTGAAGGAAAATGTATAGTCTTGATTGCATCCATCAATAGCGGTAGTTTTCTTTTTAGATATAATTCTGGAAAGTGATCGTTATAGGCTTCAGCTTCGATAGACTTTTCAATCGACTTTTTAATTAGCTTACATAATAATTTCTGCGATAGGCCCGACGTCGTCGGATATATTGGACTAAAAGTTTGAGGTAAAGGGTCGTTTGTATTTAATATCTTATATTGTGGGTGAACCATTTCTTTAAGAAATAAATTCTGCTTCACTTCCCCAAAAACACGAATTTTTTTTCCTTCAGATAAATCTTTAATTTGACTTGGGTAAAAATTTATAAATCTTAATTGTATACTTTCGGATTCGTCTGCGATAATCACAATGAAATTTTTTCGTGGTCTGTAATTAACACTAGATTGTTTAATTACACCTTCAATTTGTACTCGAGCTCCAGGAATAATATTCTTAATAGATTCAATCTTAGTCTCGTCCTGATATCTATTAGGCAAATGAAGCAATAGGTCAAAAACGGATTTAATATTAAGCTTGCGAAGCTTGATTGTTTGTGAGGGTGTAAAAATCGATTTTGGCAATTGATCTATATTGCTCTAATCTTCCACTAAAAAACCATCTGCCTCAACAAGTGCATCTTTGGGAAGAGACTTAACACCTATTGCAGCTCTAGCAGGATAAGGTTCACTAAAATAATTAGGCATAATCTCATTAACTAAAGAAAAATGTGCCAAATCTGTTAGGTAAATATTTAATTTTACAAGATCATCAACGCTAGCATTTGAAGCATTAATTACCTCTACTAGATTTTTAAAAACTTGATGAATTTGTGCTTCTATACCGCTAACTAAGTTCATCGTTTTTGGGTCTAATGGAATTTGTCCAGATAGAAATATAATATTATTTTTTCTGATTGCTTGCGAGTATGTCCCAATAGCAGCTGGTGCATTTTTAGTTTCTATAACAGTTTTAGCCATAATATTTATTCCAATTTTTAATAGTAAATAAAATTTCTTTCTAATTATTTTGTTACTGATTTTACACGATTGATTCTATTAATTTTTGTAATTTTCCTTAAGTTTCTAATTAACTCGGCAAGATGTATACGATTTTTTACTTGTACAACAAAATTTAGGTTGGCAAAAGAACTTCCATCAGGTTGCTCTAATGCTACATTATCAATATTTGAGTTTGATGCAGCAATAACAGAAGCAATCTTGCCTAACATTCCTTTTTCATTTACAACCAATATATTGAGATTGACATTAAATAATCGATTAGGCTCAGGCTCCCATTCAACATCAACCCATCTATCATGATCAAGTTTAAATTTCCTAATAACAGGACAATCATGTGTATGAATAATCAGCCCTCTGTCCTTATTAATAAAACCTAATATTGGATCTCCAGGGATGGGATGACAGCATGTAGCAAGTTTAATAGCCATACCCTCGGCACCTTTGATCGTAATTACGTCCAAGAACTTACTCTGATTCAATGTTTTTTTAATGCCGTCCATGATAGCTGTTAATTGGTGAGCAACCATTACATTGACTTTTTTACCCAATGCTAACTCTATCAATAATTCATCTTTAGAGCTCATATGATAATCTTGGATTAACTTTTTCCAGTGTTTTTTCTTAATGCTGTCAGGATCAATATGAAAGGCTTTCAAAGCATTATTGAGCATGCTATATCCAAGAATAACTAGATCATTTGATTCGGCAGTCTTTAAGAAAGCTCTTATCTGAGATCTTGCCTTACCTGTTATAACAAAATTTAACCAAGCAGGATTTGGTTTTGCTGGGGAGGCTGTTACTACTTCAATATGATCCCCTGTTTTAATTTCCGTTCGCAATGGTACTAATTCCTGATTAATCTTAGCAGCAATAGTACTATTCCCTACATCAGTATGAACGGCATATGCATAATCAATAGTCGTAGATCCCTTTGGCAAGTTAAATATGGTTCCCTTAGGAGAAAATACATATACTTCATCTGGAAAAAGATCGACTTTCAAATGCTCCAAAAATTCTAAGGAGTCTGAGCCCTCTGTTTGTATTTCTAATAGTCTTTTAAGCCATTGATTAGTTTGTTGTTGGAGTTCTGTTACATGTGAGTCCTTAGTCTTATATAGCCAATGTGATGCAACACCAGCTTCTGCAAGATTATGCATTAGTTCTGTTCTTATTTGTATCTCAAGTGGCATGCCAAATGGGCCAAACAAGGTTGTATGTAATGATTGATAGCCATTAGCTTTTGGGATTGCAATATAATCCTTAAATTTACCTGGAATTGGCTTATAAAGTGAATGAAGTGCACCTAAGGCTAAATAACAGTCATTTAAATCTTTCACAATAATTCGAAAAGCATAGATAT
Source organism: Methylophilaceae bacterium (assembly GCA_028247015.1). GTDB lineage: Bacteria > Pseudomonadota > Gammaproteobacteria > Burkholderiales > Methylophilaceae > BACL14. The sequence continues at coordinate 86,861 of JAOKFJ010000001.1, forward strand.
CATTAATCTCGGAAAAACTTGAATGTTTCTCAATCATTTTCTTATGGATACTGGAAGGATTCTTCTCTCTACCAAAAACATCTGCATTAACTTTAAAGGTACCTAATTTTGACTTTATTTCTGTAAGGCTCTTTTCAACAACCTCTTTTCGATTTCCTCTAGTTGCTTTAATTGCTTTAATAATTGTTTTGTGGCGAAGAGGGTGAATATATTTGAAGCATAAATCTTCTAATTCCTCGTGAATATTATTTAGCCCCAATCTATTTGCGATTGGAGAATAAATATCAAGCGTTTCTTGGGATATTCTAACCCTTTTCGAAGGACTTAAATGTTCTAGAGTTTCCATATTATGAAGTCGATCTGCCAACTTAATCAATATGACTCTGACATCTTGTGACATTGCTAATAACATTTTTCTGAAATTTTCTGCTTGAGCCTGTGATGCATCATCAAAATGAATTTTATCTATCTTGGACAAACCTTTCACTAGGCTTGCAACTTGAGGACCAAATTTTCTTTCTATTTCAATAAGAGTACTTGAAGTATCTTCAACAACATCATGAAGTAATGCTGCTTGAATTGATGGGCTATCTAGATGAAGACGAGCAGCAATACATGCAACGGAAACAGGATGAGTAATATAGTCTTCCCCACTATGCCTTTTTTGTCCTTTATGAGCATCAAGGCTATATTGATATGCACTCCATATGATTTTAATCTCTTTTTGAGGCAGATATGGTTTTAATAGTTGAGTGAGTCTTGAGTCTCTTGAGTTTGCAGGCAATAATTGGGGCAATGATTTTTTCTTTTGTTCCGCTTTTTTTTTCTGAGCGGTGTTTCCCATGGATCCCCCAAATTAGGTATTAAATATTGTTAACCAACATTTTTAATTAAAATTTCTTCGCCAATTAAACCTTCAGCAATTTCTCTTAATGCAATCACAGAAGGCTTATCTTTTGTTCCTGTAACATCAATTAAAGGTTCTGAGCCATTTGCAAGCTGCCTAGATCTTAATGCAGCAACTAGTGTTAGTTGAAATCTATTAGGTATTAATTCTAAACAATCGTCTACTGTAATTCGCGCCATTTTTGCTCCATAAAATTATTTTCTTAACTCATGTATCAAAGCATGGTGCCTATCAAGTTGTTTATGAGTTTTTAATGTTTCTGACATAATGATAGCCTCTAATTCCCTTAAGGCACAATCAAAATCGTTGTTGATTGTAACATAATCAAACTTCTCTAAGTGACTCATTTCGTCTTTTGCTGCCGACAAACGCTTATTAATGGTTTCTTCTGAATCTTGTCCCCGTTTTTTTAATCGCTCTTCAAGAGCAATTATTGAGGGGGGTAATATAAAAATACTAATGGCGTTTTGATAAATTTTTTTAATATTAAAGGCGCCCTGCCAATCTATCTCAAGGATAATATCTTTACCTGATTTTATTGTCTCCAGAATAATTTCTTTTGAAGTGCCATAAAATGCACCATGACACTCAGCAGTTTCTAGAAAAACATCTTTCTGCTGCATTTTATTAAAACTTTCTTTATTAATAAACTTATAATCAACTCCATCAACTTCACCAGGCCTTGGTGATCGGGTAGTGAATGAGATAGATAATTCAAGAGTAGGATTATTTTTTAGAATAGCCTTAACGAGCGACGTCTTACCTGCACCTGATGCAGCGGTAACAATAAATAAATTTCCTTGTGATGAATTAGTCATTATTCAATATTTTGTATTTGTTCTCGAATTTGTTCAATTATAACTTTTAATTCAACTGAAATCCTTGAAATATCGACTGAAATTGCTTTAGAACCTAAAGTATTAGCTTCACGATTGAATTCCTGCATCAAAAAATCCATTTTTTTTCCAACTGGCTCTTTAAGAACTAATAATCGTTTTAGTTCTTTTAAGTGTGACTCTAATCGATCAATCTCTTCTGTAATATCTGACTTCTGCATAAAAATTAGGACCTCTTGCTTTAAGCGATCATTTTCCAGGTTAATAAGTGCCTCTTTAAATTTCTTATTAATCTTTACTTGGTGGATTTTAATTGCTTCTGGCATAATTTTTTTAGTCTGACCAATTAATTTTTCAATTAACTTTATATTGCTGAGTATTACTTTACTAATATTTCTTCCTTCTCTTTGGCGATCAGTAATAATTTTTTGAAGAGCTTTAGGCAATGCGCTTAGAAGGGTCTTTTTAAGTTTACTACTATCTATAGCTTGATTGTTATTCCCAGATAATTTAAAAATTTCAATAGGGTCTATTAAGGATGGATTTTTAATTAAAGCAGATATTTTTTCTGTGGAATTAATCAATGCTTTGATTTCTTTTTCATCAAACTTTCTATAATTTAGTGCAGCTTCGTTTGATTTTAGGAAAATTCTGCAATCTATTTTTCCTCTTGAAATACTTCCTAAAACTATTTCACGAATCTGAGACTCGTATACTCTTATATCATCACCTAATTTTAGTTGTAACTCACAATAACGGCTATTAAGAGTTTTAATCTCAATTACTAGGTTACCAAATTTTGTATCTTTTTCTCCAAAGGAGAAACCGGTCATGCTTGATATCATTTTTATCCCTAAATAACGTTTGTATTTTAATATCGTTTTAACCAATTATAACGATAAAGTCTATAATTCCATTCAAATAGGTGCCTTCGATGGACTATAATTCAATTTTAAGAATATTAAGGAAAGTGCAATGCGATCTTACCAGCGCCAAAAAAATGACCTCAGACCTATTGAATTTATTAGAAACTTTACGAAACATGCGGAAGGCTCAGTATTAGTAAAATGTGGCGATACTCATATAATCTGTACTTCTAGTATCGAGGAGTCCGTCCCTTCTTTTTTAAAGGGTAAGGGACAAGGTTGGGTAACTGCAGAATACGGTATGCTCCCAAGGTCAACCTCATCAAGAATGCCAAGAGAGGCAGCTAGAGGTAAGCAATCTGGACGGACCCAAGAAATACAACGCCTGATTGGTAGAAGTTTGAGGGCGGTAATAGACCTCAAGAAATTAGGTGAAAGGACTATTCATATTGACTGTGATGTCATACAAGCAGATGGTGGAACTCGAACAGCAAGTATTTCAGGTGCATATATATCTATTTATGATGCCATTCAAACTCTTATTGACTCTAATAAAATTTCAACTTCTCCGTTAATTGATTCAATAGCTGCCATTTCTGTTGGAATTAAAAATGGGGAAGTTTTGCTTGATTTAGATTATGAAGAGGATTCTAGCTGTGATACAGATATGAATATTGTAATGACTGGAAATGGGAAGTTCGTTGAAATTCAGGGAACCGCAGAAGGGGAAGCTTTCTCCAGAAAAGAAATGGATGACCTAATTAATATGGCCGAATCAGGTATAAAACTTATCACTCAGAAGCAAATTGAAGCAGTTGGAAGCTAAAAAAAAATGAATAAAATAGTTATTGCAACTAATAACAAAAAAAAATTAAATGAGATTGTAACGATTCTAGAAAATCTAAATATTGAGGCTATCCCTCAATCTTATTTTAAAATTGGTGAAAGTGAAGAACCCTTTAATACGTTCATTGAAAATGCTTTAATTAAGGCAAGATACGCATCAAAAAAAACTGGCCTTCCGGCTATTGCAGATGACTCTGGGCTTTGTGTGGATATTCTTAAAGGAGAGCCAGGAATTCACTCTGCTCGATTTTCTGGTTTACCCAAATCAGACGAGAATAATAATCTCAAATTACTTGAAGTATTAAAAGATAAACACATAAGAAAAGCACATTACTACTGTGCTATTGTTTTCATTAAAAGTACCGATGATCCACAACCTATTATTGCAGAAGGTTTGTGGCAAGGTGAAATATTAGAAATTCCTAGAGGAAAAAATGGTTTTGGTTACGATCCGCTTTTTCTTGACTACAAAACTAATCTAAGTGCAGCTGAACTATCAACTGAAATAAAAAATAAAATTAGTCATCGTAGTCAGGCCTTGAAAAAAATAAAACAAAAACTTAAAATAATTTATGGTTAATAAAAATAAAAACTGGAAGAAATGGGTTAAAGACGATCAATCAGTCATTGCCTGTTCAGAAAAAATAAAGGTAATGAATGAAAACTTTGATGAATTAAAACAGCTAGCACAAGATGCTTTTGAGGATGGTCTCCTAATGGAGGTTTCTGACCAACAAATGCGAGATGCACTCCATCAGATGATAGATGATCTTAAAAATCAACTAATTAAAAAATAGTTATTTTGCAAGTTTCTTCACCCTCGAATATTCAAGTCCTTCCTCCACTTTCAATTTACGTTCATATTCCCTGGTGTATTCATAAATGTCCTTATTGTGACTTTAATTCACATGAATTTAAAGGGCAGAATATTAAAGAAAACGAACAGGCTTATACCCAAGCCTTAATAAAGCAGATAGGTAGTAATGATGTTAAAAGTAATCGACCAATCCAATCTATTTTTTTTGGTGGCGGAACTCCCAGCCTATTTAGCCCCCAATCTTTTGAGAAAATTATTGATGCTCTTCGACAAAAATTTAGTTTGGCTGAATTCTGTGAAATTACCATTGAAGCAAATCCAGGAACAGTAGATAAAAAATATTTTTATGGTTACCAAGAAATTGGAATTAATCGTATGTCATTAGGTGTACAAAGTTTTAATGATAAGCATCTAAAAAAACTTGAGAGAATTCATAGTCAAAAAGAAGCATATGACGCAGCTACCCTAGCAATTAAATTGTTTAATGATGTCAATATTGACCTAATGTTTGCTCTTCCAAATCAAACAATAACCGAGCTTAATGAAGATATCGAAGAAGCAATAAATCTGCACTCCTCTCACCTTTCCTATTACCATCTAACCTTAGAGCCTAATACCTATTTTTATAATCATCCACCAACATTGCCCGATCATGATGAAAGCGCTGAATTTTCTGATCTCGTTATGTCCAAACTTCGAGAAGCCAAATTTGAACACTACGAAACGTCTGCCTATGCTCAGAAGAATAATCAATGCAAGCACAACTTAAATTATTGGAAGTTCGGCGATTACCTTGGCATTGGTGCAGGTGCGCACAGTAAGATAACTAGTGAATATAATATTACACGATCTAGTACATATAAAAATCCAAAACAATATATGCAAGAAGTAGCTAAAAATTGTTACACACAAGAAGAAAATATAATTCAAAAAAATGATATCTCTTTTGAATTCATGATGAATGCATTAAGACTTAACGATGGATTTACTTTTAATTTATTTGAACAAAGAACAGGGCTGTCAATTAAATATATAGATAACGAAATTAAATTAAGTATTGAAAAAGGCTTACTTGAGATAAATAATGATAGGATTAAGCCAACACTGCTAGGGCAAAATTTTCTAAATGATCTTATACAAATTTTTTTAAGGAATTAAATTCATGAAACTCAATAAAATTATTGAAGACTATGTTGTTTCTGATCAAATTATCGAAGAAGATATAGTTAAATTGAAAGAAGCAGGTTTTAAAACTATTTTTTGTAATCGGCCTGATAATGAAGAACAAAACCAAGTGACAGTCAATAGTATCCGAGATAAAGTTATCGAAAACGGTTTAGATTTTATACATCAACCTGTCGTTGGGGGCCAAATTTCACAAAATGATGTCGACCAATTTAGTGATTATTACGATAATGCTGAAAAACCAATTTTTGCCTATTGCAGGACAGGAACAAGATCTAGCATGTTATGGGCATTATCAGAGTCTGGAAAAAGACCAGTTGATGAAATATTACAACTAACTTTTGCGGCCGGATATAATCTTAATAATTTATTTAGATAATTTAGATTTTGCTTGTTTAAGTGCTGTTTTAACTGCATTAAATCCTGTACCACCGATATGCTTTCTTGAATTAATTGAACCCTTTAAAGTTAAGCAATTATAGATATCCTTATCAATTAATTTACTAAACTTTTGTAAGTCTTTTAAATCAACTGCAGACAAATCAGATTGATTATTAATTGCAAACTTGACTGCTTTTGCCACAGCCCCATGAGCCGCCCTAAATGTCATTCCTTTTTTAACCAAATAATCAGCTAAATCAGTTGCCGTTGGATACCCTTTTAGCGCAGCAGCTTCCATATTTTTAGGAAAGATTTTTAACTTAGAAACCATTTCCGCAAAAATATTAAGAGTGTCTGATATCGTATCAGCTACATCAAAAATTGGTTCTTTATCTTCTTGATTATCTTTATTGTAAGCAAGTGGTTGTGCTTTCATCAATGTCAATAAACTAACTAAATGGCCATTGACCCTTCCAGTTTTACCTCTAACTAATTCAGGAACATCAGGATTTTTTTTCTGCGGCATAATACTTGAACCAGTGCAAAAACTATCTGAAATCTCAATAAATTCAAAAAACGGACTAGACCACATAATTAATTCTTCTGACCATCTTGATAAATGAGTCATCAAAAGAGATGCATTAGCATTAAATTCAATTAAAAAATCTCTGTCTGATACAGCATCTATAGAATTCTCCATTAGTCCATCAAATTTAAGTATTTTGGCCACAAATTTTCTGTCGATAGGGAAAGAGGTTCCTGCTAGTGCTGCAGAACCTAAAGGTAAAATATTAATCCTCTTCCTAGCATCTTGAAATCTTGATTTGTCTCTTTCCAGCATTTCATAGTAAGCATGTAAATGATGGGCAAAACTTACAGGCTGTGCAACTTGCATATGTGTCATGCCAGGCATGATTGTCATGATATGTTTTTCAGCTAAAGTTAATGTCGCTTTTTGTAAAACTTTAATTTGATTAATGGTTTGGTCCACAACATCTCTAAGATACAGCCTCATATCAGTTGCAACCTGATCATTCCTAGATCTTCCTGTATGTAACTTTTCTCCTGATTTTCCAACTATTTGCGTTAGTCTTTTTTCTATATTTAAATGAACATCTTCTAAATCAATTGACCATTTAAATTTTTGAGCAGTAATTTCCTTCTTAATTTGATTTAGACCTTTTTTAATTAATTTAAGATCAGTGGCAGAAATAACTTTCTGTTTTTTTAACATTTCAGCATGAGCAAGGGATCCTTCGATATCATACATAGCTAATCTTTGGTCAAAGTTAACTGATGCTGTATATCTTTTTACTATTTCACTTGTTGGCTCTGAAAATCTTTCTGACCATTTTTTTATATTTTTTTTCATTTTCGAATTTTTTATAATTTTTTTAAATTATATCTTAAACTCAGCATCAGATGCGTAATGTAAGTATTAGCTCTGTGCTAAAATTAATTCTATATGATAACAACCCTTACTATTGCTTCTAGAGAAAGCCCTTTAGCCATGTGGCAGGCTGACCATATTAAAAAAAATATCCAGGCTCTTTATCCAGCAATCAAGATAAATATTGAAGGTTTTAGAACGCAGGGAGATATTCTTTTAGATCAGTCCTTAGCTAAAATTGGAGGGAAAGGTCTTTTTATAAAGGAACTTGAGCAAGCCCTTCTAAATAATAAAGCAGATTTAGCCGTACATTCTATGAAAGATCTTCCCATGGATATTCCTAAGGGATTTAAACTAGCTGTCATTACTGAAAGAGGAGATGCAAGAGACGCTTTTGTCTCAAATCAATATGATTCTCTTGAAGCACTTCCTCCAGGAAGTATCATAGGAACATCAAGTCTTAGACGACAGAGTCAAATTCAAGCAAAATTTCCAGAGCTTAAAATATTACCTTTAAGAGGTAACCTGCAAACAAGACTCAAAAAGTTAGATGAAAAAAATTATGACGCTATAATTTTAGCGGCAGCAGGCTTAATTCGTATGGGGTTAAAAGAAAGAATTAAACTTTATATTGACCCCACTTTAAGTATCCCCGCAGTAGGTCAAGGAGCCCTAGGTATTGAAATTCTTGAGAGCAATACTGAACTGCTTAATTTAATAGCCCCCTTAAATAATGATATAACATCACGATGTGTTTTAGCAGAGCGAACGGTAAGTAGATCATTAGCCGGAAGTTGTACAGCCCCTCTTGGAGCATATGCAAGTATTAGGAAGAATAAAATTTATATGCATGGATTTGTGGCAACACCAGATGGCAGCCAAATAATCTTCTCTGAAACAAATGGTCCCTCAGATAGTCCTGAAGATGTAGGAAAAAAGTTGAGTCAGCTCTTAATTGCACAGGGTGCAAAGAAAATTTTAGATCTATGATGAAACTGGAAAAAATACTTTGACTGCTCTTATTTTAACCAGACCTGCCCACCAAAATATAGAGCTTATTAATATTTTTAAAAACTCTAAAGTGACTACGATTGATTATCCTTTTTTAAAAATCCAGGCGCTTAAAGATTATGTTCCATTCGATTACTTAATCAGTCGACTAAGTACTTATAATTATCTAATCTTTATTAGTACAAACGCTGTAAAAATGTTTATTGAGCGCATGGATTTACTCTCCATAAAATTGCCCGAAGATATTATCTTAGCAAGTATTGGGAAATCTACTCAAGAAGTTCTTCGAGAAAAGTATCAACGAGAAGTCTTTTGTCCAAATAATATCTTTGACTCTGAGCATTTACTTGATCATTCAGTTTTTAATAATGTGCAATCAAAAATGGCTCTTATTATTCGCGGAGAGGGAGGTCGAGAAACTTTAAAGAAAGGATTAGAGAATAAAGGGGCAAAAGTTACTTATGGAGAATGCTATAAAAGAAAATTTTTACCTATTGATTTTAAAGAAATAAAAAAAAATACTAAAAATTTTAAAAATATCAGCTTTTTAATTACAAGTAATGAGAGTGCCAAACACTTTATTTCAGAAGTTAAAAATGAAGACAAAAGCTGGCTTATGAAATGCAATTTAATCGTTAATCATGAAAAAATTAAAAAAAAACTAGAGACATTTTTTAGTAACGTTATAGTTCTACCCGAGATTAATCCTAAAACGATTAAACTAGCTATTAAGAAGTAGGCTTTACTGGAGAAAAACTAAATGCATCAGCATAAAACTCATTCTCAGGTAGAAATTTCTTTTTAGTAAACTCTTTAAATGCCGTTTCAACTAGAATTGGAGCGCCACAACAATAAACCTGAACATCACTCAATGTTTCAAAGTCTTCCATGACTGCTGAATGCACAAACCCGCGACGAACAATTTTACTATCATCTTTAGCTGGGTCTGAAAATATAGGAATGTACTTTATATTGAGATATTTTTTTTCCCATAACTTACAAATTTTATTCATATACAAATCTTCCTCGGCCTTTACTCCCTGATATAAAAATATTGGCCGCGTATTATTCGATTCAATCATATCCTCGATTACTGATTTAATAGGTGCAAATCCTGTCCCGCCCGAAACAAAAATAATTGGCTTATTACTTTGACGTAAATAAAATTGCCCTAGTGGCGCCTCTATTCGGTGAATGGTCTTCTCTTGCATTTCATTAAAGACAAAATGAGTAAATTTTCCACCCTCGATCAATCTTAAATGTAATTCAATAAGGGGTTCAGATGGCCTACTAGCGATCGAAAAGGCTCTTCGACTTCCATCTTTCATTATAAATTCTAAATATTGTCCAGCTTGAAAATCTAAAGCCTCGTTGCCAGGTAATTTAAGTGTCATCTTCATCACATCGTGGTTTAAATTTTCTAACTTTTCTATTCGAACTGGAGTTATTAATGGGGTTTTTAACCCATCGTCATTAGATGATCGAGTTTCAATTACAAGATCTTCGGTAGCCAATGCTTTGCAACATAAAGTCCACCCCTCAGCAACTTCTGAATTATTTAGAGCTGACTGTTGGTATCCTTCAAGAAAAACATTGCCTGAAATAATTTTTGATTTACATGCCCCGCAACTGCCATTTTGGCATCCATAAGGAATAGTAATTCCCGCACGGATAGCTGCATCTAATATAGTCTCGCTAGGTTTAGCATCAAAAACTTCTCCTGATGGAGATAACAAAATTTTATAGCCCATTTATTTATCTTCTTCTTCTCGCCTATATTCGCCTTCAATTACATCACCTTTATTAGCCTCTGAAGCATTTTTTTGATTTTCTGAAAAAGGAGGAGGCCCTTTATTTATTGAATTTTGAATAGGAATCATCAAAAGAATAAATCCAAATAGATCAGTAATTACACCGGGAAACAAAAATAATACGCCTGCTAATAAGTTCTTTGCGCTCCCTAATAACACTCCGAGTAAATTACCGCCCTGGGTCATCATGGTCATAATCCTTGTAAGGACTAAGGTTTTCTCATCCTGAATTAATTGCCAGCCTAAAACTGCCATAATTACTATATAAAGAAAAAACCACCACCCATAAATGCTTCCTAACTTAATAAGGCCCCAGATTTCAAAAAATGGTAAGGAAATTAATAAAAGTATAAAAATTAATCGCATGTTTTAATAAATTATGATATCCCTTGATAATCGTAGATAATATTCAGTCTAATACAGAGTCGTTGAACTCAAACTAGTTTAATTAATCTCTTATATTATAAACCGTAAATAGCCAATAAAAATGCAAAGACATCTAATTACATATTTTTTACTTTTATTTATCATTCTTCTAAGCTTAAGTTCGAAGGCAGATAACTTATTTATTGATAAGATTGATAATTTTCTTTCTGCGGATGATGCGTTTCAATTAGAGGAAATTAAAAAAGACTCATTAGGTAATCTACAATTTAATATAATTATTGCAGACGGTCATTATCTTTATAAGTCAAAAACTAAAATTCGCAATTTACCTTTAAAGGACTTCACATTAATTCTTCCTCAGGGAAAACTAAAAGTAGATGAATATTTTGGAGAGCAAGAAGTTTTTTATGGGTCAGCTAAGCTGGCAATAAAGATTAATGCTAACCGGGCAAAAGAAAATATTGAACTAGAAATTCAAGGATGCAGTGAAAAAGGTCTTTGCTATCCTCCTGTTATTAGAAATATCAGTTATGCGTCTGCTGAACCAATATTAAATATATCTGAGACTGAGAATATTTCAAAAACCCTAACAAATAAAAGTTTTATTCTTTCATTGTTAGGTTTTTTTGTTTCGGGGTTACTTTTGTCATTAACACCCTGTGTATTGCCAATGTTACCAATTCTATCTGGAATCATTATTTCATCTAATGTTAATAATGCAAAAATACTCACACTTGTTTATATATTAGGTGTTTGTGTAACTTATTCTGTCCTTGGAATTATTGCAGGCATAACAGGTAACCTTTTATCTAGTAGCTTACAAAATACTAGCTTTATTTTTATCAGTAGCTTTCTTTTTGTTCTGTTTGCCGCTTCTATGTTTGATTTTTTTCAATTTTCTCTTCCAAAATCTATCAGTCATTCGCTTAACCAATTTAGCCAAAAAATTAAAGGAGGAAATTTATTTGGAGTTTTTCTCCTTGGGCTAATTTCTTCTCTCATTTTGAGTCCTTGTGTTGCTCCACCACTTGCAGGGGCTATTCTTTATATTGGACAAACAGAAAACATTATCTTAGGAGGAGCTTCACTTTTCTTTATGGGCTTAGGCATGAGTGCGTCATTAATTTTTATTGGATTCTCAACATATGCTGTACTTCCAAAGCCAGGTCCATGGATGAATAATATTAAAAAAACTATGGCTTATATCTTGCTAGCAATGGCACTGTATATTGCTAGGCCATTAATGGATGATAGTATATTTTTTAGTGGTCTACTTTTACTTCTTTTAATTTGGTCTATTGGTCTTGTTTCCAACAGATTAGTAATATTTAAAAAAAAATTAGGCCTCATAATTATTTTGATTTTTTTAGCAACAGGTACTTACCTTACCAAACAAATAATTCATGAAATAAATTCAGATCAAAAATCTTTACAAAGAATTAACTTCATTAATATTAATTCTATTAAAGACTTGAATACTCAACTTAATGTTAATAAAAACCCCCTTGTTTTACTCGATTTTTATGCAGATTGGTGTGTAGCCTGTCTAGAATATGAAAAGCATACCTTTAGTGATCCTAAGGTAAGGCGTCTTATGAATAAGTTTGTCCTGCTCAAAGCAGATGTTACTGAAAATAATGAAGCTCAAAAATTACTACTGAAAAAATTCAATCTCTATGGCCCCCCCGGGATAATTTTCTTCGCCAACCAAGAAGAACAAAAACAGTACCAAATTGTAGGATTTAAAAACTCAAATGAGTTTAGCAAAATACTAGAGGCATTAATAAATGAAGATCATATTAAGTAAAATTATATTCTTTATAGGTATTGGTGCCCTTTGTCTTTTATTAGGGGTTATGTATCAACAAAAAATTAATCCATCAACACAAAATTCTCCCTCAATCTACAGTGAAGTCCTTATTGATATTGATGGCAATAAAGTTCATTTAAGTAAATTTAAGGGGAAATGGCTTGTTTTAAACTTCTGGGCAACCTGGTGTGAACCTTGCCGAGAAGAAATACCCGAGCTTAATCAATTCGCTAAAGAGAATGAAAATATTTCACTTATAGGAATTGCAGTTGATGGCATAGAAGAAGTTAAAGAATTCCAAGAAGATACCCCCATCGAATATTTATCGCTTATATCTAATATGGATGGAGTAAGATTATCTCAATCACTTGGGAATAATAAAGGCGTTTTACCTTTTACAGCTGTCATTAATCCTTTGGGAGATACTATTAGATCTTTTTATGGTAAAGTAAAAATTCATGAATTAAATCAAGCAGTAACGCCTTAATAATTTTCACAAATACACTTAAAAGACCTTAAAAGTAATTAACTTGTAGACAAATTAACCTAATTTCGTCAAAATAGATCTTCGTCCATAAATAATTGAGAGCCTTTTAAGATGAAAGTAAAAAATCTTACTGTAATTCATGGTCCTAATTTGAATCTACTAGGCAAGCGAGAGCCACAGCATTATGGCTCAGTATCACTTGAGGAGATTAATAGTCAGCTATCTAGTAAGGCTGAGAATGCCAATGTTTCCATTGAAATTTTTCAGAGTAATAGTGAATCTGATATTGTAAGTAAAATACAAAACTTAAAATCTGATTTTATTATAATTAATCCTGCTGCTTTTACTCATAGTTCTGTTTCAATTAGAGATGCGCTTTCAGCTATGAAAATTCCTTTTATTGAAGTTCACTTATCAAATGTTTTTGCAAGAGAAGCTTTTAGAAAAGAATCTTTTTTCTCTGATCTTGCTGTGGGGGTAATTAGTGGTCTTGGAGCAGAAGGCTATATAGCTGCATTTAATTTCGCAATCAATGTAAAGTAACCAAATTTTAACGAGGTGTAGTATGGATCTAAGAAAATTAAAAAAGTTAATCGATTTAGTAGAAGAATCTGGAATATCAGAACTCGAACTCACTGAGGGAGAAGAAAAAGTAAGAATTTGTCGACATTCTAATAATCCTCCTCAACCCCAAACACAGATTCATCAGGTTCCCCCTCCGTCTCTATCATTAACTTCTAACGAGCCCAATACAACATCAGCAATGAAGGCAGAAGAGGTAGTTGAAGTTTCTACAGGGCATGCTCTAGCTTCTCCTATGGTTGGAAGTTTTTACCGTGCATCTTCTCCAGATGCAACAGCGTTTGTTGAAATCGGATCTACTGTGAAAAAAGGTGACACACTTTGCATCATTGAAGCTATGAAACTATTAAATGAAATTGAAAGTGATGCAGACGGTGTAATTAAAGAAATTCTTGTTGAAAACGGGCAGCCAGTTGAATTTGGTGAAACTCTTTTTGTGATCGGTTAAAAATAAATTATGTTTGATAAAATTCTAATTGCGAATCGAGGTGAAATAGCACTTCGTATTTTAAGAGCCTGTCGAGAAATGGGTATTAAAACTGTTACAGTTCATTCTCAGGCAGACGCTGAAGCAAAGTATGTAAAACTTTCAGATGAATCAGTCTGTATTGGCCCTGCTGCATCTAATTTAAGTTATTTAAATATACCTGCCATCATAAGTGCGGCTGAAGTAACTGATGCTCAAGCAATTCATCCCGGCTATGGCTTTCTCTCTGAAAATGCAGATTTTGCTGAGCGTGTAGAAAAAAGTGGTTTTGTTTTTATTGGGCCTAAAGCAGAAACAATACGTCTGATGGGAGACAAAGTTAGTGCAAAAGCTGCAATGAAAAAGGCTGGCGTTCCATGCGTTCCAGGTTCTGAGGGGGCCCTCTCAAATGATTCTGATGAAATAATTAATTCTGCAAAAAAAATTGGTTATCCAGTTATTATCAAAGCATCTGGTGGTGGTGGTGGAAGAGGTATGCGAATTGTACATACAGAAGCTGCTCTACTAAATGCAGTTTCCATGACAAAAAATGAAGCTCAGGCTGCTTTTGGTAACCCAGTGGTTTACTTGGAGAAATTTCTAGAAAAACCCCGTCATGTTGAATTTCAAGTTTTAGCAGACGAATATAAAAATGCTATTCATCTTTGGGATAGAGATTGCTCTTTGCAAAGGCGACATCAAAAAATAATAGAAGAAGCTCCTGCTCCTGATATTACACAAAGAATGAAAGACAAGATCGGTGGACGATGTGCCGATGCCTGTAAAAAAATTGGTTACCGAGGAGCTGGAACATTTGAATTTCTATACGAAGATGGAGAATTCTTTTTTATTGAGATGAATACTCGCCTTCAAGTTGAACATACAGTCACTGAAATGATTACTGGCATTGATTTAGTCCAAGAACAAATTAAAATTGCTTACGGGCAAAAATTATCTTTAAGGCAAAAAGACGTTCAGCTTTCTGGACATTCAATAGAGTGCCGAATAAATGCTGAAGATCCATATACCTTTGTTCCTTCACCTGGAGTTATCTCTCGCTTTCATCTCCCAGGAGGGCCAGGAGTTAGAATAGATACCCATGCCTATGGGGGTTATAAAGTACCTTCAAATTATGACTCGATGATAGGGAAGCTTATTACTCATGGGAAAACTAGAGACCAGGCTATTTCTAGAATGAAAATAGCTTTATCAGAAATGGTTATTGAAGGTATAAAAACTAATATCCCACTCCATAGAGACTTAATGAACGATATGGCTTACCAAGCTGGTGGAGTTAGTATTCATTATCTAGAAAAAAAACTCGGGATTAAATCCTAAATTTAATGACTTGGACAAATCTTATGATTCAGACAAGTGCTGATTCTGCAGAAAAAATTACAGACTGTTTGATAGATTTAGGAGCTATTTCAACCTCAATTCAAGATAAAAACCTTAATCAAAATAATGAAGAAATTATTTTTGGAGAGCCATACAATGGCCCCCATCAATATTGGAAAGAAAATACTATAAGTGCCCTATTTGAAGAAAATATCAAGGTCGAGAAAATAAAGAATGAATTAGAGAATTTTCTTAACCAAAAAATTGAAGTTATAGTTACTAAAATTGAAGACCAGGACTGGGTTAAAATTTCCCAAGACCAGTTTGACCCTATTTGTATTCGAGATAATTTCTGGATTATACCCACATGGCATAGCCAAGAATTTAAAAGCGGCATTAATTTAATCCTTGATCCTGGTCTAGCTTTTGGAACTGGTTCCCATCCTACAACACACCTTTGTATTGAATGGTTAATTGATAATGTAAAAAAAAATAACCAAGTTCTTGACTACGGATGCGGTTCTGGAATTCTCGCAATTGCTGCAAAAAAAATTGGTTGTAAACTTGCCCTAGGCGTTGATATAGATCCCCAAGCCCTAATAGCAAGCAAAGATAATGCTTTATTAAATAACGTTAACGTTGAATTTATTGAGACATCTAAACCAATTATGATTAAAGCTGATTTAATTGTTGCAAATATACTATCTAGTGCACTATCAGTTCTTGCTCCAGCACTAGCTGGCTATTGTAATCCTCATGGAATGATAGCCCTATCAGGAATTTTAGAAGCTCAAGAAAAAATAATCATAGAAATTTATCAAGAATGGTTCAATATTGTTGGTGTAACAAGGAAAGATGGATGGGTCTGTATTTCTGGAGTCCGTCGAAATAACTAAACCTATTTGAATCATCTTATATTTTTGGCATATAATAATTGAACATGAATAATATTTTCATTTTTTTTGTTACATTTATTTTTTTAATAGGTTGTGCAGCAACCCATAACGAAAAAACACAATATCCTGCGCCTCACAATGACTATTCAGGTCGTCTTGTTTTAAAACATTTTGGAAGTGAAGGTCAAGATGCATTTATGATACGTACATGTAAGTTTTACGGAGGAGTTAATCAAGATACTAAAAAACTAATTGGTGAAGATTATTTTCTTCAAGAGGTTATTGAATTTAAATGTAATTATCATGGCAAGCTTCAAGACGAACTCAATATTGATGGAAAATCATCACAACGACTAAGCGGACTAGCTGCAAAGAATAAATGTGAAAATTTAGGATTTAAGGTAGGAACAGTAGAATTTAGAAAATGTATGGAAGAGCTTACACAATGAATCTTATGTCAAAAATATATATCTTCTTTGTTGTTTTTCTAGTTTTATTTAGTACATCTTATTCTAAAACTAATACCATAACCTATACCTGTAAAGGCTTAAGTAATTTTGAAATTATAGGAACTCCAGGTGTTAAGGAAGAAATGAAAGAAGTAACCTATGATTTTATTAATGGGGCCTTACAGGATCTTAATAATATTGAATGTAATTGGAATGACAACATAATTACTTGCGAATCAACTTTTCTCAACTTTCGTAAATTGAGTGTAGATCAAAAGAGTTTAAAGGTTACAGACTTTATTTCAGGTAATAAAGGCTTTGGCCAATATATTGAAAATTTTATAGGTGATTGTAAGGAAAAATAATTAGGCTCTCAAAACTATTTTACTTATGTACTGATTAATTATTATTTGGTTATATATATTTTAAAATCTAAGCCAACAATCAAAGTAGACAAAATTAATACAACACAATATAGGGTTGAGGTTAATGATAATAATAACCATACAATTCATAAAGTTACCTTAAATCCCGATATCTATACTAAAATTTCTAAAAATTTAGTTGCTCCAGAGAAATTAATTCTCGCATCCTTTCTTTTTCTCTTAGAGCGTGAGTCAAACCAGTCTATTCTTTCTAAATTTAATTTAGAAATTATTCAAACGTATTTTCCAGAATATTTAGATAAAATAAAAAAGTACTTTTAAATAGCAGAAACTCATAAATGTTTTTTTTGTCTCTTATAAAAAATAATAAGGAAATAAATGTGATTAAATCTATCATGCTCATTCTTTTTTCATTATCAATTCATGCAGAAACAGAGAAAAAAAATGAAGTTTATAAAGAGTCTTTTAAAAATGGAAATCAAAAATATGAGGTTACATACCTAAATGGAGAAAAAAATGGAAAGGAAATTTTTTGGCACGAAAATGGTTTAAAAAAAATGCAAAGTAATTTTTTAGGTGGCGTGGAGAATGGCCTTTGGCAACAATGGTATGAGAATGGGCAACTTAAGCTATCAGTTAATTTCTTAAATGGAAAAGCAAATGGGCTCTGGCAACAATGGTACGAAGATGGAAAACATAAAGTAAAAGTAAAATTTATTAATGGAATAAAAAACGGAGAAGAATTTTACTGGAATAAAGATGGATCTATACGTTATAAAGATATGTATATTAATGGTAAAGTTAAAAAATAAAAGTTTGTATTTTTAAGGAAAAAAATGGTTAAAGCATATGCAGCTATGAGCAAGGGAAGCAAACTTGAGCTATTTGAATATGAACCAGAAGATTTAAAACCAAATCAAGTAAGTATTAAAGTTGAGTCGTGTGGTATTTGTCATAGCGATATTAGTGCAATTGACGGAAGTTGGGGGAAATCTAAATACCCTATGGTTGCAGGTCATGAAGTAATTGGTGAAATAATTGGTTTAGGCTCAGATGCTTCATTACATAAAGTTGGTGATCGAGTTGGTTTGGGATGGCATTCTGGGTATTGTCATAATTGTGAGCATTGTGATGCTGGAGATCATAATTTCTGTAGCGCAACACAGAAAACCGTATTTAGTCAGCACGGTGGGTTTGCTGAGCAGGTGACTGCGGACGAGGTAAGTGTCATTCCTATTCCTAATGGAGTAAATCACCAAGATGCAGGGCCATTGTTATGTGGAGGAATAACAGTTTTTACCCCAATGGTTGAATTTAATATTAATAAGGATCATAGAGTTGGAATTATTGGTATTGGGGGACTAGGACATCTAGCAATTAAATTTTACAAAGCTTTAGGCTGCCATGTTAGTGCATTTACAAACTCAGACGATAAGAATGATTTACTTAGTAAACTTGGAGCAGATGAAATAATTTCTTCAACAGACAAATCTATGATAAAACCAATAGGGGCAAAATTTGATTTAATAATCTCTACGGTAAATGTTGAATTAGATTGGAATTTATTTCTTTCTATTATCAGGCCAAGAGGAAGGTTACATTTTGTAGGTGCAGTTTTAGCTCCTATTGAAACATCTGTTTTTTCTCTGATGGGTGGGCGTAAATCAATATCTGGCAGCCCTGTTGGCAGTCCAGTCAATATAAAAAAAATGTTAGATTTTTGTTCAGAACATAAAATTTCCCCTATGGTTGAGCATTTTAAATTTAATGAAATCAACGATGCAATATCTAAACTAAGAAATAATAAAGTTAGATTTAGAGCCGTTTTAACTTGGTAATATAGTGGCTAACTACAATGTCAGTGGGTTAGAAACATTATCTAAGCTAGCAGCATTAAAAAAAGAAATATGGTTTGTTTACATCATCTCTTGTAAAGATAAAACTCTTTACACAGGAATTACCAATAATATTCAGAAACGATTAAGCGATCATGAAAATGGAAATGGAGCTAAATATACTAAAAATCGTGGCCCCTTTACGCTAATGTACACTGAAAAATGTTCTGGCAGAATAGGTGCAAGTCAAAGAGAGTACCAAATAAAAAGAATGACTAGAGCGCAAAAACTAACTCTTTTAGCTGAACAATAATAAAATTATTTGATACCACATATCGTATTAAAGACATTTGACGATGACGACCCCTTATTTTGAACAAAATTACCCCAATCTTGGCTTGCTGTTGCCTCAGAAATAATTGTCCCTTCCGCCATATTCTCAGAATAAGAAACTATATTAATAACCCTACGTTGTGATTTTTCACAGTCGTATTCAGTCAAAATTTTTACAGAATGAATATTATTTTCTATAGGCAATTTAAAGTCCATTAATGACCATATTCTAAAAAGTGGAAAATTTATATCAATAGATTCATTATCATAATATAAGCTCATTTTTTCATCATTACTTAAATACCCACCCTCCCATTTAGCAAAAGAAGAGAAAGAGAAAAATATCAAAAAAATAAAGTAAATTCTTAGCATTATTTAATCCTTTTTGTAATTAGTCACATCATAACTAAATTCTATATATTATTGAGAATTATATAAATTTGCTTTATTTTCATATACATATATACTTCGCACTCGCAAGGATTGACATTGAACTTTATATTGCCAGTCTTTAACCATTGACTCAAATATAAGGAAATAAATTGTCATTTCAAACTCTAGGTTTAGAGTCTGGTATTCTGAAAGCAATAACAGATGCTGGCTACACTCAAGCAACACCAATTCAAATAAAAGCTATTCCAGAAGTAATGCAAGGTAAACATGTTTTGGCGTCGGCTCAAACAGGTACAGGAAAAACAGCAGCATTTGTTTTACCAATATTAAATGAACTAGCAAAGGTTAGAAATCCAGGTCGTGGTCCGCGAGCTCTTATAGTAAGTCCTACTCGTGAGCTAGCAAATCAAATTACTGACAGTATTAAGAAGTACGCACGCTACCTAAAAATTAATTCGGTTACAGTTACTGGTGGTATGTCATATAACTTACAAAATCGTTTACTATCAAAACCATTAGATATACTTATAGCCACCCCAGGCCGATTACTTGATTTATTTCAACAAGGAAAAATAAAACTTAAGGACACACAGGTAATGGTCCTTGATGAAGCAGACCGTATGCTAGATATGGGATTTATTCCAGATATACGAAAAATTTATAATGCCACATCTAAACAACAACAAATGCTAATGTTTTCTGCTACTTTTGATGCATCAATTGCAAAAATAGCACAAGAATTTCTTAAGGCACCCATCACTATATCTATTAAACCTGAGACAAAAGGACATATTAATATTCAACAGTCACTTTATTTTGTTGACAATCAAATTCATAAACAAAAATTACTTACACATTTCATAGCTGATGGAGAAATGGATCAAGCAATTATCTTTACATCAACGAAGAGAAACGCAGACGTACTTTCAGATCATCTCTATCATTCTGATTTTAAAACTGCTGCACTTCATGGTGACATGTCACAAGGAGCAAGAACTAAAACAATTAATCGCTTTAAGCGTAATGAAATAAAAGTTTTAGTTGCTACTGATTTAGCTTCCCGAGGTATCGACGTAAAAAACATTACTCATGTTATCAATTATGATTTGCCACGTTTTGCTGAAGATTATATTCATCGAATTGGTAGAACTGGTCGAGCTAACAAAAAAGGTTTAGCTCTAAGCCTAGTTAGCCCTACAGATCGAGAGTTTTTAAAAAAAATTGAACGCTTTACTGATATGAAAATTGATATTAAAACTGTACCTGGACTTGAACCAACAAAATTAGCATCCCAACCAGCACCAAAAAGAAAAAGTAGAGGTGGAAAACCTTTTAATAAATCAGGAAAGCCTTTTAAAAGTAGAAAAAGTGCCTCGAGCAAGTCATTTAAGAACCAAACAAATGCTAAAAAAAGAATGGGAAGAAAATCAAATCAGCCATTTGCTAATTAATCTTTTAAGGCAAGGTCTATAATTGAATAAAATCCTGAAGGACGATCTTTTTCTGTCTTCCAAAATTTAGTTTTAACAACGCAACAGCGATCTCTATTAATATCTGAAACTCCAAATTTTAATTTTGCATTGGGTATTATTCTATATATATGTCTTTCTATCCCATCAATTGTTTCAGGAGCGTCATCTTGTGCACAAAAAATTAATACGTTTTTTCGTCGGCTATCCTCTTGTCTTGATATAACAAGATCGTCACGACCTAGATCTTTTAAATGTTTGCGAACTTTATTAAGCTCATCATTCGTTATAGGCTCTAACTTTAGTAAACTAATTCTTTTCGTTAATGAAATTGCGTTTGCATTAATTTTTTCTTTACTTAGTAACTGAGGAATAAATCGTACAATCCACGTTTCCTTTTCCTTAGATTTTTTAAGATTGGAAACAATTTGATCTATTGGGTATTTTGCTAAAATTGGTGGTCGCATATTCTATATTTGTTATCTATGAAGTATTTTCTACTTGTCTATTATAAGCTTATTTCTTCCTGTTATCATTAATACATAGAACCACGTAATCAGGTTAATATTATAAAGTTATATTTCAACATATTTATATATGAATTTCTCTTTTTTCTATTACTATATTGGTGTTTTTGTAATACTAATCATAGTATTAATAATATTAATATACTTAGCTTACAGGAGAGTAATAAAGGATAGATCTGATTAACTAATTTCAAGGAAATATATGACTATTATTATCATTAAGTTTATTACTACAGCTGCAATTATCGTTCTTATTTCTGAGATAGCTAAATTTTCTGACAGGCTAGGGGCGTTAATTGCCTCTTTACCACTTATTACTTTTATTACGTTATTTTGGTTGTTTTATGAAAATCAAGGAAATGAAAAAATAGCTAATCATGCTTACTATACCTTTTGGTATGTTCTGCCAACACTACCTATGTTTTTATTTTTCCCATGGGTTATCAAATACGTTAGTTTCTGGCCAAGTTTTTTATTATCAATTTTATTAACAATAACAATTTTCCTAGTTTATGCCTACTTTCTTAAAAGATTTAATATTCACTTGATATAACTAAAAAAGGCCCCGAAGGGCCTTTTTTAGTTATAGATTAAATCTAATTCTATTTACGTGATTTCCAAATAGAATATAGTACCCATAACGCTACTAAGCCAATAAGTCCTTGGCTACCAAGCGTTTCTAGAATACCTGATACATTACCGATAACATCGGTTGATCCAAGGAATGGTACATTTGCTGAACCCATTAGGATTTGAAGTGCAATTGCTAATGCTGCAAGGCTTATTGCTGTCTCTGCAAGACCAGCAGACCACCTTCTAATAGTTGATAATATATCCATACTTGTTTCTCCTGTTGTAATAAAAAAAGTTTAAACTATCATCTCTTTAAACTTGATAAAGTCTAACCCTTTTTTTCAAAAAAAACACAAGATATAGATTTTTTTTTATTTTTTTCACTAAATGTAGTTTTTTTATATTATAATCAGAGGTTCCCACCATTCATGTACATTTCACTGCATGATTATAGATCTAGTAATATTTCTTATTTATCTATCTTCCAATAAATATTGTTAAATGTAATAGCCTGCTCACATAATAAATAGCTGAGCTTATTTCCCTATTTTTGAGTTGATGAATGAGTCTTTACGATATCTTCAATATCTTTTAAAACTTCTATCTCACCTTGCTCATATTGATCTGCCATCATAAAAAGTTTACTGAATAACATTTCTCCATCCACTTCACTTTGAAGTTTAAAAACCTTTGAATTATCTAATTCTTTATTCCATGCTTCTCTAACTACTCTCCAAAATGTTTGGGTATTTTGCCAGTAACTATTACCAGCCTCCCAATCAAAATCTTTTATTCTTTCATATCTTGCAATGCCTATTTCTTTAGCAAGGACCTTATGATTTTTATTTAATACCACTTTCTTATTATTTTGCTCATGGACCCATCCTGTTGGAGTAATTGTTTGAATATTGATACCTATCATGACATCATAATCATCTCTTATTGAAAATTCTCTTCTGGGCAGTGGTCGCCACGTCTCTTTACTTGTCCATGATGAAAAATTTTCAGAATGAGTCCATTCACCAAAACTTTGATACCTTGGTGTGTCATCAACTTGATAAGCAGCTTGTGACCAAGTTCCTTTATTAGTCATCCACGGAATTCTATTTTTAACCCATGTTTTATTACCAATATAAGTATTAATTTCACTATCTTCATACTTCCAATCCTGTCTCCAATGTTTCATTACGACTGGATAAGAAATAGAGCCATCATCTTGCTTGAAATACATAACAATTATGTGCTGCAAACTTATAAAGTCTTTTTTTTCCTCTACCACTTCAACAAATTCAGTTGCCCAAGATTGATATGGTTGTTTAGGTTGATAATTATCAACAAAACCCATTGTTTCCATAAAATCAAAATATACTCTGTATTTCCCAGCCATTGATAGAATAGCTAGTCTATCTTTTTCTAACTTAGATAAGTTTGGATTCTGAATTTCCTCCCATAAAGGGCTAGGTTGAGTATCTAAATTTACTTTAGGACCGGTCGTTGTACCGCCTCTTGGAATTTTTAAATCAGGATTTTCTAGGTGAGACCACCCAAAGACATAACTTGACTCATTCCCAAATATGGCAAGTGAAGTTAATAATAAAATTGAAAATATAATTTTTTTCATACACTTGGTAGACTTAAAAGGGTTTGAAAAGTTTCTTTAGAAACTACTCCACTGTGACTGATTAGTTTTGTATGTACTAGTTTTTTTCTTAGTCATCGTATTTTTGTTTTGATGGAATTACACCTCTTACCCCACCCCTTGGGTCTTCAACATCATTTACATATCTTGGAATTAAATGAATGTGAACATGATCAATTGTCTGACCACTTACCAGACCACAATTAACACCAATATTATAACCCTGTGGTTTAAATTTTTTATCCAAATAATCTTTTGTTTGAAATATTAATTCATTTAACCCCTTTAACTCTTCTTCAGTAGAGTCAAAATAACTTGAATAAACTCTTTTTGGAATTATTAATGAATGTCCCTCACTAACTGGGAAGTTATCAAAAATTACGAATCCAATAGAGTTCTCAAAAAGATGTTCTCTGTCATCAAAAAAAGGACTTTCATTCATTATTATTATTTTCTTCAAGTTTAGATCTGTGAATTTTTAGATATTTCTTCATACCTTCTGTAACTGAGATTTTAATATCCCCAGATAGTCCGATTTTTTTAACATTCTCTTCATTTAATATATTTGAGACAATTATCTCTCCTGTGTCTTGAAAAGAAATTAAATGTCTATCGAAAAGGGAATCAAAAAGAGGTGATAATAAAATTCCATTTTCTGCATCCAGTCTTTCCTCATCATTGGACTCAGACCAACTTACAATGTGTGATGAAATTAAAATAGATTTAACATCAATACCTGTTATTGGACATTTCCCTCCCCATTTCTCAATAATTTGTTGTCTGTAATACCCTTGACCAACTCTAGAAGTAACTAATCCTTTTCTTTCTGTGGTATTTGGTTTTTTATAATTTTTCTTTCTTTTTTTTGAAACAATTCCTTGGTTTGAAATTTTTGACCTTGAAGTCTTTCCAATAGAAGAAGGTTTCCATAAATAGATGTCAATCAGATCTTCATTTTGAGTGTAATCATCATAATCAATGTTTTGATAGATCATGTGAACAGGTTTAGATGTTCCTTCCTCGTATGATAAGTAAGTTAACCTTCCACAATATATAAAAGGTTGAGTAACATTTTTTATTTTAGGGGAAATTCTTACAAATAGATATGGAATTAAATTATCGTTTACAATTTCCTGTATTTTTGGACTTTCAATATGTTGAGTTGTTTGGGAATCCCAATGAAAAAAATCACCTTCAAAAAAGTCATCGAAATGAAATCTTGTCTCTTTTCCCTTCTTTTCTAAATCAACAAAAAATAAAGAAGATTTAGAGTTTTTTAAATTATAAATTCCCTCTCTAACCAAAGAAATATTTGGTTCGTCTAACAAGGTTGATAAACCTTTTTTTGAGTATTTTTCACCGACTGTTAATTTATTGTAAGGATCCATTATTTAAAAATAATTATAAATTCGTTCATAATTGAAAAATAACTGGTACATACAAAACTACTCCACTGTGACTGATTTGTTTCGAGAGTACATGTTTGTTCCACCTTTATAGAATAAGAGTAGGAGTAGTTTTTTCATATTACTACTTAACTAATTTATTGTCTTTGTATGTTTCAGTTATAGTAACGTTTCCTTCTTCATCCCAACCAGTCAAAAGTCCATCAAACTTTCCATTCTTCCAGTTTACTTCAGACTTCTTCTGTCCATTTTCATGCCATCCAGTCCAAAGTCCATCCAACTTTCCATTCTTGTAGTTTGATTCAGTCCACTTTTGTCCGTTTTCATGCCACCCAGTCCTAAGTCCTTCTTGTTTACCATTCTTGAAGTTTGTTTCAGACTTCTTCTGACCGTTTTCATACCACCCAGTCATCAGTCCATCTTTCTTATCATTTTTGTAGTTTATTTCATACTCCTTTTGCCCGTTTTTATGCCATTCAGTCTTCAGTCCATCTTGTTTACCATTCTTCCAGTTTTCTTCAACAGACTTCTGACCATTTTCACGCCACCAAGTCTCAAGTCCATCTTGTTTTCCATTCTTGAAGTTTGTTTCAGACTTCTTCTGACCATTTTCGTACCATTCAGTCTTCAGTCCTTCTCTCTTATCATCGATGAAATTTGTTTCAGTCGACTTTTGTCCGTTTTTATACCACCAAGTCAAAAGTCCATGTCTTTTACCCAACTTTAAATGCTCTTCAATATGCTTCTGTCCGTTTTCAAAATACTCAACATACTTACCTGTAAAACCTACCTCAGAATTAACCTCATATCGAATACCATTCCTTTCTTGTAGAAATGTAACTTCTTTTTCTCCCGTCCCATCTTCAGTGCAAGAAATTAACGGTATCAAGAATAAGAGTAATAGTAGTTTTTTCATAAAATCACAAAATAGTTAATTTGGTTCATTGTGCCCTATAAATTCATTATCTTTCCACTCTCCACTTAGTTTTTTACCATCTGGATGTGTGTATGTGCCTACTCCATTATATTGCCCATCTTTAAATTCCCCGACGTAGGTTGTCCCACCTGGAATTAAGAGAGTGCCTACTCCATTATATTGCC
>JAOKFJ010000009.1 GCA_028247015.1 Methylophilaceae bacterium
CTTAAATTTATTCAACTATCACTAGTAATCACTATTAAAATATTTATTTAATTTTTCTTCCATGAAATATCAAGTAAAATAATGATTTTGTTTGAAGGTCATATAATGCTATTAAAATCAGATTTTATCGATTTAGAAACTCCAACAGGCACAATGAGAACATATGTTCATAAACCAACCAAACCTGGAAAGTATCCAGCTATTCTCTTTTACTCTGAGATTTTTCAACAAACAGGGCCTATAGAGCGAGCAGCTAAAATTATTGCTAGTCATGGTTATGCTGTCCTAGTTCCTGAAGTTTTTCATGAGCTCAACCCAATTGGAACAATACTAGAATATGATGATGCCGGTCGTGATAAAGGAAATGCAGATAAAAGTGCCAAGAATGTAGAAGATTATGATTCTGATAATCAAAGTATGATTGACTGGATCAAAAAACAAGATTGGTTTAACGATCATATTGGAGCAATGGGATTTTGTATCGGAGGGCATTTAGCATTTAGAGCGGCTTTAAATACTGCAGTTGAATCAACCGCTTGTTTTTATGCTACAGACCTTCACACGACAACAATTCCAAATAAACCAAAACAACACAGCATGGAAAGATTAGGAGACATAAAAGGTGAGTTGTTAATGATTTGGGGTAAGGATGATACTCATATTCCTAGTCCTGCACGAATGGAAATCCATCAAAAATTATTAGATACAAATATTGTATTTAGTTGGCATGAATTTAATGGGCAACACGCTTTTATGAGAGATGAAGGAGAGCGCTACGACGCTGAGCTAGCAGCAATAGGCTATCAACTCAGTCTAAGAATGTTCTCAAGAACACTATTTAGTTAGACGCAGTCTGAAAAAGCTTCTAGCGTGCGATAGATAGAAGCTTTTTCTTTAGTCTTTGAGTTATCAAATAAAGTTTTATTAACTTTTTCTGGAACATTTTTATTGTTATTCGAATCTAGCTCACTCTTAGCAGGAGTTTTATTATTTGTCATTTCAATTTTCCATTTTAGGAATAAAACGGGATTTTGTCCCTATAATGACTAGATACTTTATTACAGTAATAATTCATTTTTTTTATAATAAAATTAAAATAGGTTATATTTAAGCTTATTAAACAAATTAATATTCATATATGAAAATTACTATAAATGGGAATATTCGAAATTTTAAATATGAGTCAATGACGGCAGATGAATTAGTCTTGGAGCTTAAATTAAAAGGTAAAAGATTTGCTATAGAAAAAAACGGGCAAATTATGCCAAAAAGTCTCTTTAAGGAATTTACTATAAATGATGGAGATAATTTAGAAATTGTTGGGGCCGTAGGTGGTGGATAAATTTGAAATGAATAAAGATGAGTTAATTATTGCTGGTAGGTCATTTCAATCAAGGCTTTTAGTCGGGACTGGAAAATATAGAGACTTTAAGGAAACTCGCTCAGCAATTGAACAAAGTGGATCTCAAATTGTTACTGTGGCCATTCGTAGAACAAACATCGGCCAAAATGAGAAAGAACAATCATTAATAGATTTTCTACCTACTGAAGAGTTTACCTACTTACCAAATACTGCCGGTTGTTATTCTGCGGATGATGCAATTAGAACATTGCACTTAGCCCGAGAATTATTGGATGGCCATAATCTTGTTAAACTTGAAGTTCTTGGAGATCCAAAAACACTATACCCTAATGTAGTTGAAACATTGAAAGCAGCAACTGTCCTTATTAAAGATGGATTTGATGTAATGGTATACACTTCGGATGATCCTATTATTGCCAAACAACTAGAAGATATCGGTTGCTGCGCTATTATGCCGCTTGCATCTTTAATAGGCTCAGGAATGGGTATTTTAAATCCCTGGAACCTAGAAATAATTATTGATACCCTTTCCGTACCAGTTATTGTAGATGCTGGTGTAGGTACAGCATCCGATGCTGCAATCGCAATGGAATTAGGCTGTGATGGTGTATTAATGAATACTGCAATTGCTACTGCTCGAGATCCCATTATGATGGCCAATGCCATGAAAAAAGCAATTGAAGCTGGGCGTGAAGCATTTTTAGCAGGAAGAATGTCTAAGAAACTTTATAGTGCATCACCAAGTTCACCGGTGTCTGGATTAATTAAATAAATGTCAAAAGCTAGAAACCAAGATATTGAAATTACAGTAAAAACTGAATTTTTAGAAGATCGTTCATTTATTAATCATGATCGATATTTTTTTACTTATACCATCACAATTCATAATCATGGATCTCATAGTATTCAGCTAATGAGTCGTCATTGGGTAATTGAAAATTCAGCAGGAAAAATTTTTGAAGTACAAGGAGATGGTGTTGTAGGAGAGCAACCTATTATTAATGAGAGCGAAAGTTATTCTTATACTAGCGGTACCGAGATCGATACTCCTACTGGCTTCATGTCAGGAACATATAAAATGCAAAGCAAGGATGGGAAATTTTTTAATGCAAAAATTCCTAAATTTGAACTTCAGATGCCTAGGACCTTACATTGAAATTTAATCATTTTCTAATTGCCCTTTGTTTATTATTAATCAGTAGCTGCGGGCAGATTAATATTCAAGAACCATGCGACTGCGATAAGCTTGTTATTACTCCCGAAGAATCTCAAAAATGTGAAATAATTCCAATAAAGAAAGAAATTTCAGAATATGGGCTACTTAAAAAAATAGCATGGGATGCGATTAACCATAAGATGGAACAAGATCATCTTATTCTTGCCTGGCCAGCATGGTTAAGGAGTTGCTCTGTTTTAATCAAAAAACCATTTTGGGAAAAATCTTGTGCATCAGCACTTGAAATTACTAGCAACCCTTCTAATCAGAATTTAATTCAATACTTTCATAGCCACTTTAATCTGTATCAAGCTCATCAAGAAGACGATTCTACTGAAGGTTTAATTACTGGCTATTACCAACCATTACTGAAGGGAAGTCGAAAACAATCAAATCAATTTAACGTTCCACTTTATGCACCGCCCAAAGATTTGATCACAGTTGATTTAAGTGAGCTATATCCAGACCTTAAATACAAAAGATTACGGGGACGTATCGAAGGAAATAAATTAATTCCTTATTACACTAGAGAAGCAATATCAGATAAAAAAATACCACTTAAAGGAAATGAACTTTTTTGGGTTAAGGATCCAGTTGAGGCATTCTTTTTAGAAATTCAGGGCTCAGGAGTTATTCAGTTTCAAGATGGTTCGCGAACTCAGGTTGGATATGCAAATCAAAATGGGCATCCCTATAGGTCTATGGGACGTGCATTAATAAATGAAGGTGAGCTTTCCAGACATAAAGTATCAATGGAGAGTATAAAAGCATGGGCTAAGAAAAATAAGAAAAAATTAAAGAAATTCTTAAATGCTAATCCAAGTTTTGTGTTCTTTAGGGAATTACCCAAAGGGCTGCCAGGACCTATTGGGGCTATGGGAATTCCTATTTCAGCTAAACGTTCTGTAGCTGTTGATCGTAAATTTATTCCATTAGGCTCACCTATATTTCTCTCAACTACAGAACCTAACTCAAACGTTCCTCTTGAGCAATTAATGATAGCTCAGGATACCGGTGGAGCTATTGGTGGGGGGGTGCGTGCTGACTTTTATTGGGGTCAAGGAGATAAAGCTGGGAAAAAAGCTGGGTCCATGAAACAGCAAGGTACTATTTGGGTTTTACTTCCTAAAGAATTTAAATTTAAATAAAAAAAAGGAAGCTTAAGCTTCCTTTTTTTAAATATTTGAAATAAACAATTACTTGTTCATTACGTACATTGTTACTTCAAAACCAAAACGCATTTCTGTTGCTGCTGGTGTTGTCCACATAATGTAATCTCCTTTTTTATTTTTAAATTCTATCTATCAAATAAATCTCTAAATAGTTGTAATACTATAGATTGACTTACGATAATCTGCACTTACTTGATGATGAATTAACCCTAAGTAAAATCATGATTAAATTTATTTTAATAACTTGTTCAAACGAAAAAAAGGCTCATTTTCATGAGCCCCTTTCCTATCACGCATTACTTATTACAACAGGAGGTAGTAATAACTAGCTGCGATAAGCAGTTTCGCCATGAGAGGTACTGTCAAGACCTGTTCTCTCGTCTTCTTCAGAAACTCGAAGACCTATTGTGGCATCAATAATTTTAAATAGAATGTAGCTAATTACGCCACACCAAATAACTGTTATACCTATTGATTTAGCCTGAACTACAAACTGACTCATCATAGATACACCATCATCATAACCAGAACCACCAAATTGTGGAGACATTAGAATTGCAAGACCTAGTGCACCAACAATACCGGCAACACCATGAATACCAAATACGTCTAATGAATCATCGTATCCAAGACCAATCTTAAGACTAGTTACAGCCCAATAAGCAATAATTGAAGCAATAATACCTAGAATTATTGCGCCTAATGGCCCAACTACCGCACATGCTGGAGTAATTGCAACTAATCCTACAATAGCACCTGAAGCTCCACCCAGCATTGAGGGCTTACCCTTAGATATCCACTCCATTACAATCCAACCCAGCACTCCTGCGGCAGCTGCAACTTGTGTGTTAATCATCACTAAACCTGCTGTGCCATCAGCAGCCAATTCACTACCGACATTAAATCCAAACCAACCAGCCCAAAGTAACGATGCGCCGATCATAGTAAATGGCAGATTATGAGGTGCCATAGACTCTTTGCCGTAACCAATTCGCTTGCCAAGAACTAATGCACCTACAAGCGCTGCGATACCAGCATTAATATGAACAACAGTACCACCAGCAAAATCAACCGCTCCCATCTGCGAAATAATTCCTCCGCCCCAAACCATATGACAGATTGGTGCATAAACCAGTGTTCCCCAAGCAGCAAGGAATACTAATAATGAAGAGAATTTAATTCGCTCAGCGAATGCTCCAACAATAAGTGCTGGAGTTAATGCAAAGAATGTAAGTTGAAAAGTCACAAATACAAACTCTGGAATAGTCCCAGAAATACTGTCACCAGTAATGCCACTTAAAAATGCTAGGCTTAATCCACCTACATAATCATTATATGGCCCTTCCGAGAAAGCTAGGCTATAACCCCAAAGAACCCAGATTACAGACATCATCGAGAAAGTCACAAAAACTTGCATCAACACTGATAGCATGTTCTTCGAGCGAACTAAACCACCATAAAATAATGCAAGGCCAGGAATAGCCATTACTAATACAAGGATTGTTGCCATAATCATCCAGGCAGTATCACCTGAGTTAATTGTAGCGACTGCTTCCACCACCGCTACCATTTCTTCTGACATTGCAATGTGGGAAAATCCCATCATTAAAAGGCCCGTAAGGCCAGTCAAACTAAACTTTGATAATAATTTTTTCATGTCAGTCTCCTAAAGTGCATCCTCACCAGTTTCACCGGTGCGGATTCGTTTAACTTCTTCCAGATTCATCACAAAAATCTTACCGTCACCAATTTTTCCGGTAGCAGCTGATTTTTCGATAGCCTCTATAACTTTTTTGAGTAGCTTTGTTGAGACAGCAACCTCTAACTTCACTTTCGGTAAGAAGTCGATGACGTATTCAGCGCCTCGATAAAGTTCAGTGTGTCCTTTTTGACGACCAAAGCCTTTGACTTCAGTCACGGTAATGCCTTGTACCCCGATTTCAGAAAGAGCCTCTCTGACTTCATCAAGCTTAAATGGCTTGATAATTGCAGTTACAAATTTCATGTTATTCCCCTATTTTTATTAAAAAAGGGAGGAATCTTCATTCCCCCTTTATATTATTACTTTTTAGAATCCAGCAGACACATAAATGCCAGGAGTACCATCCCCTAAGTAGACATCATTAACTGTCCAGTCAGATGTAGATTGATTTGTATCTGTGTAAAAAGCGCCCACAGCAAAAGTATCATTAACTACATACTCTAAATTTAATTTCCAATCTGTGTAGTCAAATGGATCATTACCCACACCTTCAAATGTTTGACGACCTACATGAAATGATGCAGTCAGAGGTGTTGAGCCAATAGGTACGTCTACGTCAGCAGTAAAATATTTACTCCCGTCTGCATCGGCAAAGCCCCATGCATCATCAGAAACTACAACATAAACACCAAGGCTGGCGCTAACTGGCCCAATGTCTTTACTTAGGCTTGCGTAAACTTCTGTAGCATCTGTATCAGCCTGACCTGAAGTATTTTCACCTGGGTAATAGAACTTTAAGATACCAACATCGTATCCAATTCCAGTTTCACCTAAACCACCTGCAAAACCACCATAAAAATCAAGCTCTAAACTATTGTCATCCATATACCCGCCTTCAGTTGTCCAATTTACATTGGATGCCCAAACACCAGCATATGCTCCGCTTTCATGTTCAACATCAAACCCACCTTGTAATGCTGGATCTTCTTTTGTTTGTGTATAACCACGAAAGATATAATCAGAAAAAAGTCCAACGTTTCCGCTAACACTAAATTCTGAAGTCGCTGCTTTCGCTTCTTCTGCAACTACTGGCATTATAGGAGTCATTAAAGCGCCTAATATTGCCATTTTCATTTTTAAAACTTTCATTTTGTTTCTCCTGGTTTAAAACTTCTTGTTCATACATTTAATTTAAAGCAATTAGCGTGCCAACTTTTCCTTAAGGGAATAACAAAAAATCTGCGACTAATTCTTAAAACATAAAATTCCTGATAGAATCAACGTTTTAGGACACAATATTATGATAGAGAAAAAAAATATCCAAGATATATCAAACAAGATTCGTGAAATGACAGAAAATTCACCAATTAGTGACATTGAAGATAATATAAATGCACTCCTTCAGGGCGCATTCACCAAAATGGGGCTTGTTAGTCGAGAGGAATTTGATATACAAACACAAGTTCTTAAGCGAACCCGGCTAAAACTAGAAGCCTTAGAGAAAAAATTATTAGACTTAAATACTAAACCAAACAAATAAACACTTATAATTCCTCCAAATTCTCTTTAATATAATAGGTAAGAATGAAAATCATACAACAGCCTGATACTGAAAAAATCTTAAAAAAGATTCTTAACCAAAGAATTATGTTCATGGATGGTGCCACGGGGACAATGATCCAACAACATCATTTAACTGAAAAAGATTATCGTGGGGGTGAACAAGGACGTTTTTTAGATTTTAGTGCGCCAGCTGGTGAACGGGAGATTTTTCTAAAAGGTAATAATGAGCTCCTTTCGCTTTCGCAACCTAGTATTGTTCAAAAAATTCATGAGGATTATTTAGCAGCCGGTGCAGATATTATTGAAACCAATACGTTTGGAGCAAATACTGTTGCTCAAGATGACTACTATATGCCTCACCTGGCTCATGAGATGAACATAGCATCCGCTCAGCTGGCTAAAAAAGCTGTAGAAAAATATACCACCCCAGATAAGCCTCGCTTTGTGGCTGGTGCTATTGGTCCCACGCCAAAGACTGCTTCTATATCCCCAGAGGTTAATGACCCTGGAGCAAGAAATATTAACTTTGATCAGCTAGTTAAATCCTACAAAGATCAAACTAAAGCCCTTATTGAAGGTGGAGTAGATATTATTCTGGTAGAAACAGTATTTGACACTCTTAACTGCAAGGCCGCACTATTTGCTGTAAATACAGTATTTGAGGAAGAATCCATACGCCTGCCTTTGATGATATCTGGAACGGTTACTGATGCCTCAGGAAGAATATTATCAGGTCAAACAGTAAGTGCGTTCTGGAATTCAATAAGGCATGCTAAGCCATTAACAATTGGATTAAATTGTGCCTTGGGTGCAGCCTTAATGAGGCCTTACGCAGAAGAGCTATCTAAGATTGCTGATACTCATATATGTATCTATCCAAATGCGGGGTTACCCAATCCTATGTCAGATACGGGTTTTGATGAAGAGCCAAGCGATACATCTTCATTATTAAAAGAGTTTGCAGATAGTGGCTTTATCAATATTGCTGGGGGCTGTTGTGGTACAACTCCAGATCATATTAAAGCCATTGCTGATCAGTTACAGAATATTCCACCCAGAGTCCTTCCCGATCTGGAAACCTTTACCAGACTTTCAGGCTTAGAGCCTTTATCTATTAAAGACGATACTCTTTTTATTAATGTAGGTGAGAGAACTAACGTCACGGGATCTAAAGCATTTGCAAACCTAATTATTGACGAAAAATTTGAAGAAGCAGTATCAGTGGCAAGGCAACAAGTTGAAAATGGAGCTCAAGTTATAGATATTAATATGGATGAAGGCATGTTGGACTCCCTTCAAGCAATGCAACACTTCCTTAATCTAATTGCCTCTGAACCAGATATTGCTCGCATACCTATAATGATTGATTCATCAAAATGGGAAGTTATTGAAGCAGGTTTAAAGTGTGTGCAAGGTAAAGCAGTAGTCAACTCGATATCACTCAAGGAGGGCGAGGAAAGCTTTATTAAACAAGCTAAGCTTTGTCGTAACTATGGAGCGGCAGTAATAGTAATGGCATTTGATGAAAAAGGTCAGGCAGATACCTATGAGCGAAAAACAGAAATATGTAAACGTGCCTACGATACATTAGTTAAAAAATTAAGTTTTCCACCAGAAGATATTATATTTGATCCAAATATTTTTGCAGTCGCTACAGGAATTGAAGAACACAATAATTATGCTGTAGATTTTATTAATGCAACAAAATGGATTAAAGACAATCTTCCTTATGCCAAAATTTCGGGGGGAGTATCAAATGTTAGTTTCAGCTTCCGAGGAAATGATTTAGCTAGGGAAGCTATTCATACAGTTTTCTTACATTACGCGATCAAAGCTGGATTAACTATGGGAATAGTAAACGCTGGGATGATCGGATTGTACGACGACCTTGCTGATGATCTCAAAGAGGCAGTAGAAGACGTAATTCTCAACAGAAGGCCAGATGCTACAGAGAGAATGATTGATATTGCAGGGACCCTCAAGGGAAGCAAAAAAGAAGAATTAAAATTAAACTGGCGAGGTGATGACGAAAAGCCTGTCTCCATTGAGAAGAAAATTGAGTACGCTCTAGTTCATGGCGTTACAGATTATATTGTAGAAGATACAGAAGAATCTCGACTAAAGATCATGAATAAAGAAGGTGGTCGTCCTATTAATGTTATTGAAGGTCCGTTAATGGATGGAATGAATATAGTAGGAGATTTATTTGGTCAAGGTAAGATGTTCTTACCACAAGTAGTAAAGTCAGCAAGGGTAATGAAGCAGGCTGTTGCTCATCTTGTCCCTTTTATTGAGAAAGAAAAAGAAGCAGATGAAAAAAGAACTGGAATAAAAGCAAAACCTAAAGGGAAAATGTTAATAGCTACAGTAAAAGGTGACGTACATGATATCGGGAAAAATATTGTTTCCGTAGTCTTACAGTGTAATAATTTTGAAGTAGTAAATATGGGAGTGATGGTGCCATGCGCTGAAATACTTGCCAAAGCTAAGGATGAAAACGTAGATATTATTGGTCTATCAGGACTAATTACTCCTTCACTTGAGGAGATGACAAACGTAGCCAGTGAAATGCAACGCGACCCTTATTTCAATGAAAATAATATCCCTTTACTTATTGGCGGGGCAACTACGTCGAGAGCTCATACGGCAGTAAAAATTGCCGAGCATTACGATGGGCCTGTCATTCATGTTTCGGATGCATCAAGATCAGTCTCTATTATGCAGTCGCTGATGGACCCAAAACAAAAGATCGAATACCTCATTAATTTATCTAAAGATTATGAAAATGTAAGAGAGCTTCATGCGAAGAAAAAAGGAGCAACGTATATCTCAATTAAGGATGCCAGGAAAAATAAATTGAGCTTAAGCTTCGAGCCAAAGAGACCTAAATTTATTGGGCGGCGTGTATTTAACAATATCGATCTTCAGTTAATTAAAGAATATATCGATTGGACACCATTCTTCCAGACATGGGACCTGCATGGAAAGTATCCAAATATTTTAGGTGACAGCGTTGTTGGTAAAAGCGCTACCGAATTATTTGCTGAAGCGCAAAAAATGTTATCTAAAGTTATTAATGAAAAAAAATTAAAGGCTAACGGAGTTGTTGGATTTTATCCTGCGAATACTGTGAACGATGATGACATAGAGATTTATGCAGACGAAGAATCGACAAATCCTATTTTTACATACTACGGGTTGAGACAACAAACTCAGAAACCTAATATCAAGGGCCAACAAAAACCTAACTTATGTTTGGCAGATTTTATTGCCCCAAAGGGAAGTGGTATTAAAGATTATATTGGTCTTTTTGCTGTCACATCAGGTATTAATGTAGAGGCATATGAAAAAGTTTTTGAGAAAAATGAAGACGATTATAGTGGCATTATGATTAAAGCTATAACAGATAGACTTGCTGAGGCCTTTGCTGAATATATGCATGACAGAGTAAGGCAGGATCTTTGGGGTTACCAGCCAGAAGATCTCAGTAAAGAGGATATGATTCATGAAAAATATCAAGGCATAAGACCTGCCCCAGGATATCCAGCCTGCCCAGAACACACAGTAAAGCAAGATATCTTTACACTACTAAAAACAAATGAAATTGGTATGCAGATAACAGATGGCATGTCTATGATGCCGGCATCCTCGGTCAGTGGTTTTTATTTTGCACATCCTGAAGCTAAATATTTTAGTGTAGACAAAATAGATAAAGACCAATTAGAGGATATGGTATCAAGAAGATCGGTTCCGACTGAGCAATTGAAAAAATGGCTAGCATCAAATATTAGGTAATCATGCATATTCATATATTAGGTATATGTGGAACA
Source organism: Methylophilaceae bacterium (assembly GCA_028247015.1). Classification (GTDB taxonomy): domain Bacteria; phylum Pseudomonadota; class Gammaproteobacteria; order Burkholderiales; family Methylophilaceae; genus BACL14. The sequence goes on from JAOKFJ010000009.1 coordinate 10,847, forward strand.
TTTATGGCGGGGATAGCCGCTCTAGCAAAGTCTCAAGGTCATAAAGTAACTGGCTGCGACCAAAATGTTTATCCCCCTATGTCTACACAACTTGAAGATTTAGGCATTTCTATTACAGAAGGATTTTCTGAAGAGCAAATAATAATAAATCCAGATGTCTTTGTAATTGGTAATGTAATCTCACGTGGCAATCCATTGATGGAAAGTATTCTAGATAAGGGGCTTCCATATATATCTGGCCCCCAATGGCTATATGAAAATATCTTATTCGATAAATGGGTAATAGCTGTAGCAGGAACTCATGGTAAAACAACAACGACTGCAATGCTTGCATGGATACTTGAGTTCTGTGGTTTTGCTCCAGGGTTTTTAATTGGCGGCATTCCAAATAACTTTGATGTTTCAGCCAGAATTCCAGTAGATAGTAAAATAAATACCCCATCATTTTTTGTTATTGAGGCAGATGAATATGACACCGCTTTTTTTGATAAACGGTCGAAGTTTATTCATTACCATCCTAAAACCTTAGTACTAAATAATCTAGAATTTGATCACGCAGATATTTTTAAGGATTTAACACATATAGAAACTCACTTTCATCATTTAGTTAGAACGATTCCTAGTCAGGGTCGTATTATTATTAACCACGAAAGTCCGTCTCTTAAAACTGTTATCGAAAGAGGTTGTTGGGCAGAAGTTGAGTATATTGGAGCTAATACAGAATGGGAGACTAAGGACCATGAAATATTCCACGATGAAGTAAAACAAATACCACTTCAGTGGGACCTAATTGGACGGCATAACTATATGAATGCCTTAGCAGCAATTGCGGCAGCCAGACATATTGGAATTACTCCTGAAAACTCAATTAAAGCATTAAGTCAATTCAAGAGCGTAAAGAAGCGTATGGAGAAAATCTATACTATTGATAAAATTGAATTATATGACGACTTTGCTCATCATCCGTCTGCCATTCAGACAACATTAGAGGGACTTCAAAAATCTATTAAAAATGGAAGAATTATTGCAATCATCGAACCTAGATCTAATACGATGAAACTTGGTAATATGAAAACTCAACTTATCAAGAGTCTCAAAGCTGCAGATGCTATCTTTTGTTATGCACATAATTTATCTTGGGATGCGCATAAATTGTTTAAAAATGTTTCTAATACAGAGGTCCATGAAAATGTTAGCCATCTCGCGGAAAAAATTGCCCAATTTGTCCAAAGTGAAGATAAAATTATATTTATGAGCAATGGAAGCTTTTCTGGACTCCAGTCAAAGGTCGCAAAATTACTGAATCATGAATAATTCCATGAGTAATTATTTTAATAATCTCTATTTACTTACGGCAATTCTAGTGTCAATGATTATTCATCTAATTTTATTAATAATAACTGATCTTACATTAAATCATCGTGTCTATTTATCACCTCCCTCAGATATAGAAATTAGTTTTATAAATAAAATACCCAATAATAACCTAACTGAAAAATTAATAGCTAACCCAAAGAATTCAATCCAAGAAGAAAAAATTACAGCGCCTAAAGAAAAAAAACAGATAAAAAATAATGCTAAATCTGTGAAAGTTTCTCCTGTTATTAATAAAATAAAAAATAATGCTAAATCTGTGAAAGTAGTTCCATCTATTAAGAAAATTACTACAATTGATACCAATCAAATTCTCTCTAATATTAAACAATCAATTCCGATTGCTATTGAAGGTATTAATAAAAAAATTCGCAGTAAAAAAATTTCTAGCTCAACTGCAGATTATGAATATAGACTTTATTTTGAAGCATGGCGCCAAAAAGTTGAGAGAATTGGGGCACTCAATTATCCTGAAGCAGCAAAATCAGGTGTTTTTGGGGCCCTTCGTTTAACAGTTTCTTTATCACAGACGGGTAATATTGAAGATATTATTATTAATAAAAGTTCTGGTAATCCTGCATTAGATAAAGCAGCTATTTCGATAGTTAAGATGGGAGAACCATATGCAAAGTTCTCTAATAGAATGAGAAATGAAGTTGATTTAATCCGAATTACAAGAACTTGGAAATTTACCGAAGGAAATAAATTTTCTTCCCAATAACAATATGACACACTTTAAATATCATATTTTCTTCTGCCTTAATCAACGTGAAAATGGGGAGCAATGCTGCTCTGATTTTAATGCTGATGCTATTTACATATATATGAAGAAGAAGGTTAAAGGATTAGGGCTTAATGGTCCTGGTAAAATACGAGTTAATCGAGGTGGATGCTTTGATCGCTGTCATGAAGGTCCCTTATTAGTAATTTATCCAGAAGCCATATGGTATAGATACATTGATGAATCAGATATTGATGAAATTATTGACAAGCACCTCATTAACGGAGAGGTTGTTAAACGGCTAGTTGCTTAATTTTTTCTGGACAAGTGTTATTAGAGTTAAAATTTCTGATTCTGAAAGTTCTTTTTTTTTAGTTCGCTTAGAATTCGACCATATGCTCTCTGGAAAATGATTATCATGTTTATATCTAGGTATTATATGCCAGTGCAAGTGAGGAGTAATATTTCCAAGAGTAGCTAAATTAATTTTATCAGGAATTAGATTTTCCCTAAGAACACTTTCAACCACAAATATAATTTCCATAAGCTCATGTCGTTTTGAATTACTTAAGTCAGTCATTTCTTTAATATGAGGAATTGACTCCACCCTGCAATAACCTGGGTAGGAATGGTCGTTAATCAAAACTACTCTAAAATCTGAATTGCTCCACATTGTTGGGTATTTTGACGGAAGGCATAATACACAGTCCTTCTCTTTTGTCATTGAGCTTACTCCTCCCACTCCATTTTAGGATAAATCATATTAATATTACGCCCATTCTGAATATCAAATAATTCCCAATTTGAAGATTCTTCTTTCGCTATATTATCAATTGCCATTTGAAGATCTAACCCTTCGTCAATTGCAGCTCTAATATCATCTCTCAAAGTAACTAGATAGCGCCTTATGTTATTCCAAGCTATATTTGGCTTTAGTGTAGGTGTCCCATGACCTGGAATTAATAAATTAAATTTAACCTGGCTCATAGAATCAATTGCGTTGATAAATCCATGTATATCTCCATCAACTACTGGGGTTCTTTCAGCAAATAATAAGTCTCCTGTCCATAAAGTTGAGGTCTTATAATCTTCAATCGTAATATCAGTATCGGTATGGGCAGTTGGATAAGCTGTTATTTTTAACAATCTATCACCTAAATCTATCTCAAGGGGCTGAGTTACTTTGACTAATAAATTAGGAGGAATTTGAATACTTTTTTCATAAGGAATATTTAAATATTTTAAATTTAATCCTTTATAAAACTCTTCTCTCAATTTCATAGCTTTAGTTAAATTCTCATGGCCAATAAACTTTGCCCCTTCTTCTTTAAAAGCTATGTTTCCATATATATGATCAAGATGGACATGGGTATTAATTACATACTTAACAGGAAGGCTGGTTCTTTTTTTTATTTCAGAAAGTAGAGCATATCCCATAGACGCCGAACCACCGGTATCAATTACAGCTACACTCTTTTGACCTATTATAAAACCAATGTTACATATATCACCTTGATATCCATCATCTACATCAAGATGCTTTCCCTGATGAACAAAAATTCCAGTTGCTACCTCTTTCATTGATAAGGTTTCTTGTTTCATTGATAAGGTTTCGTGAGAGAAAACACTCGTTGAAGTCATACTAAGTATACAAATAGTCCACAAAAAAATTATTTTTTTCATCTTTCTTTTTTCTCATTAGGGCATTAAACTTACTTTCATATTATCATCAAAATAAAATTTAAACTTAATGGCACAAACTAAAAAAAATTTCTCTTACCTTAATAAGCCTACAAGCTATTCAAAAGTAGCAATAATATTACATTGGCTCATTGGGATAAGTATTATTTTTATGTTTATATTAGGCTGGTTTATGCAAGAGCTTCCTAAAGAAGCAGCTAAATCTTCGACCTATGATTTATTTAATCTAGGTATTTATACATGGGAGCTAGCTAAAGAAACTTCACCAAGATCATTTTATTTCAACTTGCATAAATCAATTGGCGTTACATTATTTGCTTTAATTATTTTTAGAGTTTTTTGGAGATTTACACACAAGCCACCTGCATTATTATCATCAATGAAGTCATGGGAAAAGAAATTGGCGACTATTGCACATCATGGACTATATCTTTTAATGATATTAACTCCATTGGCCGGCATAATTATGTCAGTTGCAAGTAAATATGGAATTAAATGGTTTGGAATTGAATTAATTCCTGGACTAGATATTCCTTCAGTACGAGAACTTTTTTATGAGTTTCACGAAATATTTGGATTATTAATTTTATTTATTCTAGTATTTCATATTGTGGGTGCACTTAAACATACTTTTGTAGATAAAGACGGGACTCTCCGAAGAATGTGGTTTAAATAGACCAAGAACGTGCCTACCAAACTCTCAGCCGTTAATCATGACCGTAGAATATTTAAAAGTAAATATATTTATCCTGTTGTCTCAAGAAGAGCTGATGGATTATCGATTGGTGTCAATTTAAATACAAATAATGCATGTAACTGGCAATGTATTTATTGTGAGGTTCCTAATTTAAAAAGAGGCAAGCCCGAACCAATTGACCTAACTCTTCTTAAAGAAGAGTTAATCTATTGGCTCAACCAAGTTATTAATAAAGATTTTTTAGATAAACATACTGAGCCAGGGACCCTTTTAAGGGATATCGCCTTTTCAGGCAATGGAGAACCTACAGCAGCCAAAGAGTTTGGTGCAGCTGTCAAAATTGTAATGGAACAGATTCATAGTTTTCAATTAGAAAGTAAGGTTACTATACGTCTTATTACAAATGGTAGTTATTTAGATCATTCGTCAACTCAAAAAGCATGGGGCCAATTAGAAAATCTTAATCGAGAGATATGGTTTAAGATAGATGCAATTGATTCTATTGAATCCAAAAGAATCAACCAAATAAATATATCGAAAAAAAGTGTACTAAGTAATCTTAAATCTTCAATTAAAATCTCGCCTACTATTATCCAGACCTGCGTATTAAAAATAAATAATGAGTTACCATCAATGCAAGCAATCAATCATTACATTGAATTTTTAAAGCCATTTGAGAATAGCTTAAAAGCCATTCATTTATATAGTCTTGCTAGGCCCACAGAACAACAGACTTCTAATTTTATTGAAAGATTATCCTATGATGAATTACAATCAGTTGCGGAGAATATTAAACAACTAAACATACCTGTCTTATCTTTTATATGAAACATATTAAATCGCTTATTTTTCTATATTTATTGATCTTCCTCTCAGGCTGCCAAGAAAGAAATGTAGATTGGTTATCCTACGGTAATAATTTGGAAAATCAGCGTTACTCAAAACTTAGTCAAATCAATGAAAAAAATGTTAATAATCTGAAACTAGCTTGGCAGTATCAAACAGGTATTAAAGCAACTTTTCAAGCCACACCACTTATTTATAAAGGAATAATGTATATTTCTCTTCCTTATAATCATGTTATTGCATTAAATGCAGAAACTGGAGAAGAGCTTTGGCGTTATGAACATCAAAGAAATCTTGGGTGGAAAATGTGTTGTGGTCCATCGAATAGAGGCTTAGCTATACATGGAAGTCAACTTTTCATGGGAACAGTAGACGCTCGATTAATTTCTCTAAACATCAAAACAGGTGAAAAAATATGGGACATTGATGTAGTTGAGAATCTTGTAACTACTGAATCTATTTCCTCTCTCAATGATATTGATCCAAATCGAAAAAAATTAGTTAGTGGAGGAACAGGCGTAGGGATCTCAATGGCGCCCGTCGTCTATGAAAATAAAGTTATTATCGGTATTACTGGAGTTGGTTACGGGCTTCATGTTGAAGATGCTAAGAAAGATTCACCACTTGGTGCAGTTGTAGGTGTAACTGGAAGGTTTGGACGCCCAGGATTTTTAGCTGCATATGACATTTACTCAGGAAAACAAATTTGGCAATTTGACACTATTCCCAATGAAGGCTGGGAAGGTGAAATGAGTAACTATACTCGTGATGGTGAATCCTTAAACCGAAATTTATTAATTGAAAAAGAATCACTCGAGAATTATCCTGATGCATCAAAATATGGCGGTGGCTCAGCCTGGACCACACCCGCCATTGATTCTGAAACACACACATTATTTTTCGGCACTGGGAATCCTTCCCCTCAAATGAGTGGAGAAAGTCGCCCAGGAGATAATTTATATACAGTCTCTTTAATAGCATTAGATGCAAACACTGGAAAAATAAAATGGTTTTACCAGCAGGTTCCACATGATATTTGGGGTTATGACGTTGCAAGTCCTCCAGTTCTTTTTCATACTATTAAAGAAGGGAAGGTTATTCCTGTTGTAGGACAGGCAGGAAAGACCGGTTGGTTTTATATTAATAATAGAGATACTGGTGAATTAATTCTGAAATCAGAAGCATTCGTCCCACAGCAAAATATGTTTGCAGAAGCCACCAAAGAGGGGACTATCATTTATCCAGGAATTTTGGGGGGGTCAAATTGGTCGCCCGTAAGTCTTGATATTAATGAACATATTGCATATATATCAGGAATACATGCTCCCATAAAATATATGCTTCATGAAAAAATTTCTAGTAATAATAATATTACTACTCGTTATACTAGTTCTGAGCCTACAGATGATCAACAGTGGGGATTACTCTCAGCTATCAATTTATCAAACGGTAGAATAGTTTGGCAATATAAAACAGAGCAGCCTCTTCTTGGGGGGACGCTTGCTACAAATGGAAAACTAGTCTTCTCTGGTGAAGGCAATGGAAACCTAAATGCTTTTCATAGCTTAACTGGAAAACTACTATGGACAACTAAAATCAATGCTGGGGTAAATGCTCCACCAATTACATATATGGTTAATGGTAAGCAATTTATTGCAGTCGCTGCAGGGGGAAATAAGATTATGGGATATAAACAAGGAGACTATATCAATGTCTATAGCCTTAACTAAAATGAACTATATGGCTTAAAATACTCTGGATAAACATAATATGCACAACGAAAATTTATTTAAAAATCTTATTGATAAGAAAAAGCTTATCATTCGCCCTCTTCTTTTCTTGACTGTTGTTCCTTACCTAACATTCATATGTATTATTGCTTTTTATCCGCACTATTTTGGCAATATGCTTTTTAATTCCAGTGTGTCAATTGGAATTATATTAGGATTTATACTCATAATAATTATATGGGTTATTACATTGCTTTATGTATACCTGGCAAATAAGCATATTGAGCCTATTATTAAAGAACTAAATAGCTAATGTTAAAATTTTTTACTTCATCACAATCGGGAGATCTTAATATTGTTGCTATCTGGATGTTTTTAATTTTTGTTGTAGTGACTCTCTATATAACCTTTTGGGCTGCGAAAAAAACACAATCAACAAATAATTTCTTTACTGCTGGGGGAAATATTACTGGCCTGCAAAATGGCCTAGCAATATCAGGTGACTTTATGTCTGCAGCCTCATTCCTAGGCATATCTGGCTTAGTTTTTTTATCTGGATTTGATGGACTTATCTATTCAATTGGATTTTTAGTAGGCTGGCCGATTATTCTTTTATTGATTGCTGAGCCTCTTCGAAATCTAGGAAAATATGGTTTTTCAGATGTGGTGTCATTTCGCTTAAATGAAAAGCCCGTTCGAATACTCTCTGCTTTTGGTTCCTTATCTACCGTTATCTTATATTTAATTGCTCAAATGGTTGGTGCAGGAAAACTAATTGAGATTTTATTTGGACTACCTTACATTACGGCTGAAATTATTGTAGGTATTTTAATGATTTTATACGTTACTTTTGGAGGTATGTTGGCAACGACATGGGTACAAATTATTAAGGCTATATTGCTCCTAACTGGCGCAACAATTATTGCATTTCTTGTATTAAATCAATTTAATTTTAGCTTTAATCAATTTTTTGACGCAGCCGTTAATACTCACGATAATGGTTCTGCAATTCTGGCGCCTGGAGGACTAATATCAGATCCTGTCTCAGCAATTTCCCTAGGCCTCGCCTTAATGTTTGGGACTGCAGGATTACCCCATATACTAATGCGCTTTTTTACTGTTTCAAATGCGAAACAAGCAAGAAGGTCAGTAGCCTTTGCTACAGGATTTATTGGGTACTTTTACATACTAACTTTTATTATTGGTTTTGGTGCCATTATATTAGTATCAAACAACCCAGCCTATCTTTCTGGCACTGGTGAAATTCTTGGAGATAATAATATGGCTGCTATTCATCTCGCCCATGCTGTTGGAGGCAACATACTACTAGGTTTTATTTCTGCAGTTGCTTTTGCAACAATTCTTGCAGTTGTTTCTGGATTAACCTTAGCAGGGGCATCGGCAATATCACATGACCTATATGCAAATGTAATAAAAAAAGGTGCAAATGATAAATCTCAGATGATAGTATCAAAATTTGCAACTATCTTACTTGGTTTCATGGCAATTCTTTTAGGAATAATTTTTGAGGAACAAAATGTTGCATTTATGGTTGGCCTAGCTTTTGCAATTGCTGCAAGCACAAATTTTCCTATCTTATTCTTATCTATTTACTGGAAAAATATTACAACTAGAGGGGTGCTTGCTGGAGGAAGTGCTGGCCTAATCTTATGTATTATTCTTGTAATTCTTGGCCCTATTGTTTGGGTAGATATTCTTAATAATACAAAAGCTATATTTCCATATAAATATCCAGCATTATTTTCTATGACTATAACTTTTATTGGAATTTGGTTTTTTTCTGTTACAGATCGGTCATTACAAGCTTCAAAAGAAAAAGCATTATTTGAAAATCAATATTTTCGTGCTCAAACAGGAAAAAATAAATAAAAGGATATTAATCATTGAATAAATTACATAAAATATTAATTTTAATTGGTATATTTTTTTTAAATCCCATTAGTGCAGAAGATATTAATGAGAATGTGAAAAAAATAATTAATGAAGAGTCAGCTGCTATCTTAGTAAAAAACCTTAATCAACATTTTATTACTAATTTTCCAAGTGAACGACAACTATGTGAAAAAAATCTTATTACAATTATAAATAATAGATCACTTTCATTTTTAAAAGAATCAGAAAAAAAACAAAGTATTGATAATAAAAAATCTTTAAAAATGCATGCTAATAAGATGAAGAGTATGGCCCCAGTTTTTGCAAGAGCTGGCTGTTTAGTAAAGTACCGCTTTGAGCTAGAAAAAATTCTTTATGGTTCTTTTCATGAATCTGAAGAAACAATATTATTTCAGAAGGCTTCTCAATTAAACCTTAATGAACCTAAAAAATTATTAATTATTCATGCTCTTTCAAAAGATCATAATACTTGGATTAAAGATAATTTGGACCTAGAAGATAAATCAGAGCGAGAAAGAAGAAACAATGGATTTAATGAGGTGCTTAATAGTATTGCTGGCTTCTATATTAATAATTCTTCTCTAGGTTGCAAAAAAAAATCTGCTAATTCTGAAGTTTTTTTATGTAATTAGAATTACTAATAGATATAAAAAAATGTAGCTGTTTTATTTATGAAATTTTGGACTATAACTTCTTATGGTTTCAAGCATACATTGAACATTCTCTGGTGGAGTAAATTGAGTTATTCCATGGCCTAAATTAAAAATATGGCCCTCTCCATAACCATAATTATCTAATACTTTTTTCACTGAAGCCACTATCGCTTTTGGACTAGATAGTAAAATAGAAGGGTCTAAATTTCCTTGTAACGTAATACTTTCACCAACAATCTTTCTTGCTTTTGCAATGTCTGTTTGCCAATCCAATCCAATTGCACTTGCTCCAATTTTAGACTGAGCTTCAAGCCACTGCCCGCCACCTTTAGTAAAAATTATTTTTGGAATACTTTCATAACCCAATAAGTTAAGATTGGAAATAATAACTTTCATATAATTAAGGGAGTGATTCTCATATTCTGAATGTGCTAAAGCTCCTCCCCAAGAGTCAAATATCATTACTGCATCTACACCTGCTTCAATTTGAGATGCTAAATATTTAGTAACTGTTTCAGTATTTATCTTCAATATGTGACTCATTAAATCTGGTCTTGCGTACAACATTTTTTTAATATTATGGAAGTCTGTTCCTCCTTTTCCTTCAACCATATATGTCGCAAGTGTCCAAGGGCTTCCAGAAAATCCGATTAATGGTACTCGTTGGTTTAATGCTTTTTTAATAGTTCTAACCGCTTCAAAAACATATTGTAATTTTTCATCTACGTTTGGAATATCAAGTTTTTGTACTTCTTTTTCATCTTGTAAAGGCCTTTCAAATTTTGGTCCTTCACCTTCAATAAAATATAATCCCAATCCCATCGCATCTGGAATAGTTAATATATCTGAGAATAAAATAGAGGCATCAAGATATGGGTAGCGATCTAAGGGTTGAAGTGTTACTTCTGTTGCAAAATCATTATTTTTACATAGCTCTAAAAAACTACCAGCATTCTTTCGAGTTTTTCTATATTCAGGTAAATATCGTCCAGCTTGGCGCATCATCCACACAGGGGTATATGAAGTGTGTTGTTGTTTAAGTGTTCTAAGAAAAGTATCGTTTTGAGTTGAGTCCATCAGATTAGCTTAAGTTAATCATCATCAATGATATCTGGAGTTATCAAATCAATAGTATCAACGACTAATTCTCCAGTAGATATAACTGCGCTTGATGCTGTATCAACAACTGCTCCCGTTGTCATGCACCCTGACAATAATACAATGATAGGAATTAATATATATTTCATAGTTCTTAATTAGCGGGGAAGATTAGTTATGCCCATCAAAAATTCATCCACAGAGCGCGCACATTGTCGACCCTCTCTTATGGCCCATACTACTAATGACTGTCCTCTGCGCATATCACCTGCAGCAAAAACCTTGCTTTTTGATGTTGAGTAGGATTTATCACCTTCAGTTTCTGCTTTTACATTTCCCCTGGCATCTTTCTCAATACCAAATTTATCAAGCATTGTTTGTTTAGGCCCCATAAATCCCATAGCCAATAATACTAAATCAGCTTTTATTCTGAATTCAGAACCTGAAATCTCCTGCATTTTTCCATCTTTCCATTCAACCTTAGCCGCAACTAATTCTTTAACTTTACCATTTTCACCTTCAAAAGCTTTGGTAGCAATTGACCAGTCTCTATCACAGCCTTCTTCGTGTGAGCTTGATGTCCTCATTTTTAAAGGCCAATATGGCCATACTAATGATTTATTTTCCTGCTCGGGTGGCTGTGGCATTAATTCAAACTGCGAAATTGATTTCGCTCCATGGCGATTCGATGTTCCAACACAATCTGATCCTGTATCTCCTCCACCAATTACTACTACATGTTTTTTTGTTGCCATGATTTGATCAGAAACAGAATCGCCTGCAACTATTTTATTTTGTGACGGTAAAAAGTCCATAGCAAAATGAACACCATCTAATTCTCTACCAGGAACAGGTAAATCTCTTGGCCACTCAGCTCCCCCCGCTAGAATTACTGCATCAAAATCATTAGTGAGTTTTTCAGGGTCAATATCTTCACCAACATTCTGGTTAACTTTAAATTTTACACCTTCGGCTTCCATTTGGTTCACACGGCGATCAATATGAATTTTTTCCATTTTGAAATCTGGAATACCATATCTTAACAATCCCCCAATACGATCATTTTTCTCATATACAACTACATCATGTCCTACTCTTGCTAATTGTTGAGCAGCGGCTAATCCAGCTGGGCCAGATCCTATGATTGCAATTGACTTACCTGTTTTATTTTTTGATGGCTGGGGAACAACCCAGTTATTTTCCCATGCTTTATCAATAATTGCATGCTCTATTGACTTTATTCCTACTGGGTCTGAGTTAATATTTAGAGTACAGGCTGCTTCACATGGAGCAGGACAAATACGAGCTGTAAATTCTGGAAAATTATTTGTTGAATGGAGAACTTTGATTGCAGCTTCCCAGTCTTGCTTAAAAACTAAATCATTCCAATCAGGAATAATATTATTCACCGGACATCCATTATTACAAAATGGAATTCCACAATCCATACACCGAGCACCTTGGACTTTTGCTTCTTCATCTGATAAATGTAAAATAAATTCTTTGTAATTCTTTACACGTTCTTCAGCTGGAAGATTGCTCGCACTTTGTCGAGGAAAATCTAAAAATCCTGTAACTTTTCCCATTAAGCTAATTCCTTTGTTTTAGTTTCTTTTATTTCATTCAATGCTCTTTTATACTCAATTGGCATTACTTTCACAAAATTTTTGAGTTCTTTATCCCAATCAATCAATATCTTTTTAGCTACATTACTATTGGTATACTGACTATGTTTTTCAATTAAAGTTTTTAATATATCTTCATCTGCTAAATCTAAATGCTTAGGCATATCTGTTTTTATATTTTCTTTTTCAACATTATGAAGAGTAACCATTGTTAAATTACAATAATTCTTAAATGTATTTTTTGGATCATAAATATATGCAACACCACCCGACATTCCAGCTGCAAAATTTTGGCCAGTTCGACCTAAAATTATAACTGTACCTCCAGTCATATATTCACAACCGTGATTACCTACTCCCTCAACAACTGCAGATGCTCCTGAATTCCTTACACAAAATCTTTCGCCCCCAATTCCATTAAAGAAGGTTTCTCCAGAAGTTGCGCCATACATAACAGTATTTCCAATAATAATATTATCTTCAGCTTTTCCAGAAAACTCTTTTGGCGGACGTATAATTATTTTACCCCCACAAAGGCCCTTACCTACATAGTCGTTTCCCTCTCCAACAAGATCAAATGTTATCCCTTTAGCTAAAAACGCACCGAAGCTTTGACCAGCAGTTCCAGTTAGATTAATTTGAATCGAATCATCATCTAGTCCTTTATTTCCATACCTTTTGGCTATCTCATGTGATAACAATGTTCCAACAGTTCTATTAGTGTTAGTAATGAATGTATCAAATTTTATTTTTTTCTTATTTTCAATAGCTGATAAAGACTTTTTAATAAGAGAATTATCAAGAGCTTCTTCTAGTCCATGATCTTGACTATCTGTATTATATTTATGATTATCATCTGTTACCTTAGGCTGGTAAAATATTTTACTAAAATCAAGTCCCTGTATTTTCCAATGTTCTATGCCTTTTTGCATATCTAGTAAATCTGATCGTCCAATTAAATCATTAAATTTTTTAATGCCCAGTGATGCCATTATCTCTCTTGCCTCTTCTGCAATAAAAAAGAAGAAATTAACAACGTGCTCTGGCTGACCTGAAAATCTTTTTCTTAGTTCAGGATCCTGAGTAGCGACACCAACAGGACATGTATTTAAATGACATTTTCTCATCATTATGCATCCCTCAACAACAAGTGGAGCAGTTGCAAAACCAAATTCATCTGCTCCTAACATTGCCCCTACAACGACATCTCTCCCAGTTTTCAATTGGCCATCGACTTGGAGGATGACTCTACTTCTTAATTGATTTAATAATAAAGTTTGTTGAGTTTCTGCTAAACCAATTTCCCAAGGCCCACCAGCATGTTTAATAGAAGTTAAAGGAGATGCTCCTGTTCCTCCGTCATGGCCAGCTATAACGATATGATCTGCTTTAGCTTTAGTTACGCCTGCAGCTACTGTTCCAACGCCTGTTTCTGCTACTAGCTTTACTGAAACACTTGCATTTGGGTTTGCATTTTTTAAGTCATGAATTAATTGAGCTAAATCCTCAATGGAATAAATATCATGATGGGGGGGAGGTGAGATTAATCCAACACCGGGCACAGAAAATCTTAAGCGTGCTATATACTCACTAACTTTATGTCCAGGTAACTGTCCTCCTTCACCTGGTTTTGCACCTTGTGCCATTTTTATCTGAATTTGATCTGCTGATGATAAATATTCAGCAGTTACTCCAAATCTTCCAGATGCAACTTGTTTAATTCTTGATCTTAAAGAATCCCCTGCTTTTAAAGCTATATCACTAACTACAATATCAGATCCCAAATGTTCTGAAAGAGAAGTATCTTTAAGAATTGGAATACTTCTCTTAATATCTTCTCCACCTTCCCCAGTATTTGATTTTCCGCCGATTCTATTAAGCGCAATTGCTAATGTTGTATGAGCTTCAGTAGAAATAGATCCTAAAGACATTGCCCCAGTTGTGAATCTTTTAACAATTTCTTTTGCTGACTCTACTTCATCTAAAGGAATTGATTTATTTTTCTTAAAAGAAAACAAGCCTCTTAAAGTCATATGCCTATGAGCTTGGTTATTAATTAATTCTGCATATTCTTTATATGTATCAAAATTATTTTTTTTAGTAGAGTGCTGAAGTTTAGCAATAGATTCCGGCGTCCACATATGCTCTTCGCCACGGATTCTAAACGCATATTCACCTCCTGCGTCTAATGCGTTACTTAGTACAGGATCATTTCCATAGGCCAGGTTATGAATTCTTTCTGTCTCCATAGCAACTTGCTTTATTCCAATGCCCTCAATGTTAGAAGTTGTCCCAGTAAAATACTTTTCAATAAATTCCTTGCTTAAACCAATTGCCTCAAAAACTTGAGCGCCACAATAAGATTGATAAGTTGAAATACCCATCTTTGACATAACCTTAAATAAACCTTTACCTACAGCCTTTATAAAATTTTCTTGGGCAGTAAAGAAATCATCAGTTAATGTTTTAATTGTTTCATAAGCCAACCAAGGACAAATTGCCTCTGCACCGTAACCTGCAAGTAATGCAAAATGGTGAACCTCTCTTGCTGAACCTGTATCAATAACTAATCCAACATTGGTTCTATTTCCAGATCTAACCAAATGCTGATGTGTTGCTGAACAAGCAAGTAAGGCTGGAATTGCCGCTTTTTTATTTGAGGTATTTCTATCAGATAGTATTATTATATTGTAACCGTCATTTATTGCCTTATTTGCTTTCTTGCATATATCCTCTAAAGCATTATTTAGTTTTTGACCATGATCTTCATCTTTTTCTGGTTCATAAGTGATATCAAGAACAACAGATTTAAATTTATTTTGTGTCAGAGAATCAATCTGCTTTAGCTGCTCTAATTCTTCAATACTTAAGACTGGCTGGCTTGCTTCTAATCTAAACGGTGGTACTTCATCCTCAATACCCAAAAGATTTGGCTTAGGGCCAATAAATGTCACTAACGACATCACAATATTTTCACGAATTGGATCTATTGGAGGATTAGTTACTTGAGCAAATAATTGCTTAAAGTAATTATATAAAAGTTTAGGTCGGTTCGATAAAACAGGTAAAGCAGCATCATTTCCCATAGACCCTGAATTTTCCTGTCCAGCTGAAATCATTGGACTTAAAACAAAGGATAAGTCTTCTTGGCTATATCCAAAACTTTGTTGCAAATCTAACAAGCTTTCTGTCTGACTAAACTTCCCCTTAACAGCTTTTAAGTCGCCTAAAAAATATCGAGATTTTTTTAACCAATCTCGATATGGTTTTTTAATGGATAATAATTTTTTTATTTCATCATCTTCTATTAATTTGCCTTGTTCTAGATCAATCAACAACATTTTTCCTGGCTCTAAACGCCATTTCTTTATGATTTTTTCTTCTGGAAACTTTAAAACACCCATTTCTGAAGCCATCATTAAATCACCATCGTCAGTTAATAGGTATCTAGCAGGCCTTAATCCATTTCTGTCTAGTGTAGCCCCAATGAGTCTTCCATCAGTAAATGCAACAGCCGCTGGCCCATCCCAAGGCTCCATTAGTGCAGCATGATATTCATAAAAAGCTTTTCTTTCATCACTCATGAGCGAATTACCCGCCCAAGGTTCTGGAATTAACATCATCATTGCATGAGGAAGACTATAACCCCCGGCAAGTAAAAGCTCTAAACAATTATCAAAACAAGCTGTGTCTGATTGACCATCTTCTATTAATGGCCATAACTTTTCTAAATCTGTTCCTAGCAAGAGTGACTGCATTTTATCGCGGCGCGCATTCATCCAATTTACATTTCCCTGTACTGTATTTATCTCTCCGTTATGCGCTATTAATCTGTAAGGATGAGCTAGCTCCCAAGATGGAAAAGTATTTGTAGAAAATCTTTGGTGGACTAAGGCTAAAGCAGAATTTACAGATTCGTTTAATAAGTCTTTAAAATAAACACCAACTTCATTTGCAAGCAACATTCCTTTATAAACAAGAGTTCTTGAAGACATTGAGGTAATATAAAAATTAGCTGAATCATCAATATTCAACTTCCCAACTTCGATTTCTATTCTTTTGCGAATTACAAATAACTTTCTTTCAAAATCTTCTTGAGTTTTACAGTTCTTATTTCTTCCAATAAAAATTTGCTTAATAGTTGGCTCTACATCTTTTGCTGCTTGAGCAATATCATTATTGTTAACAGGTACTTCACGCCATCCAAGATTTACCTGATGTTCTTCTGTAATCATTTTAGAAATTATTAATTCACATTTTTTACTAAGCGCCTTTGATTGCGGTAAAAAAATCATTCCAACGCCATAATGTCCGGATTCAGGTAACAGAAATTTTAGATTTTCAGTCTCTTGACGCAGAAAATTGTCAGGAATTTGAATTAATATACCTGCACCATCTCCAAGTTTAGGATCATAGCCAGTAGCACCTCTGTGCGTAAGATTTGTTAAAATTTCAAGCCCTTGCTTTACAATCTTATGGCTTTTTTTACCATGAATGTTAGCAACAAATCCAACTCCACATGAATCATGTTCATTCTTGGGATTGTATAATCCTTGCTTTAGGTTTTTTCGATTAGCCATTTATTTTTTCTTTTCTCTGCTTGTTGCTTTATACGGAACCTTCAATTTTATTCTTATTTGGGTATTTTTTCAACGCTATATTTTAATCAGTTAGAGCTGATTAAAAGCATAAATAGCGGCTTCAACTGTCTGGTCAATATCTTTTTTTGAATGAGCAGTTGATACAAATCCAGCCTCAAATGCTGATGGGCCAAAATAAAAGCCTTGCTCTAACATTAAATGAAAAAATTTATTAAATTTTTCACGATCACTATTCATTATTTCATCAAAACTGTTTGGAGGATTATCCCTGAAATACATCCCAAACATACCGCCTATATTTTTAGCACAAAAGCTTATCCCTTTGGATTGTGCAGCCTTTGTCATTCCATCCACTAATCTTTTAGTTATCAAGGATAAATCATCATAAAAATTTGGCTTTTGAACTAACTCCAATGTTTTCAAGCCCGCTGCTACAGCTACTGGATTTCCTGATAATGTTCCAGCTTGATAAACTGGTCCTAATGGTGCTAATTGCTCCATAATTTTTTTCTTGCCACCAAAAGCCCCCATAGGTAAACCTCCACCAATAATTTTACCTAGAGTTGTCATATCAGGAGTAACTTTGTATAACTCTTGTGCGCCCCCTAAGGCTACTCGAAACCCTGTCATGACTTCGTCAAATATTAATACAGCCTCATTTTCTGTACAAAGACTTCTTAGAGACCTAAGAAAATTAATATCTGGCAGAATTAAATTCATATTTCCAACAATTGGCTCAATAATTACGCATGCTATCTCACCTCCTATGTCTTTAAAACATTTCTCTAATGCTTTGATGTCATTAAAAGGTAAGGTATGTGTATGTTTAGCAACATCTTTAGGCACGCCAGCAGAGCTAGGTTGCCCAAACGTTAAAGCACCTGATCCTGCTTTAACTAAAAGTGCATCAGCATGGCCGTGATAGCAGCCTTCAAATTTTACAATTTTATCTCGTCCAGTAAATCCTCTGGCAACCCTAATTGCACTCATAGTAGCTTCCGTGCCACTACTGACTAAACGAACTTGTTCAATACTAGGTACTAATTTAACCAGCAATTCTGCCATTTGAAGTTCACCGGCTGTTGGTGCACCAAAAGATAAACTATTTTTAGAGGCTTCTTGCACCGCAAGAATAACTTCGCGATTTGCATGCCCAAGGATCATAGGTCCCCATGAATTTATATAATCAATATATTCTTTACCATTCTCATCCCATAAACGGCTGCCATTTCCTTTCTTAAAAAAGATAGGTTTCCCCCCCACTGAATTAAAGGCGCGGACTGGAGAATTTACTCCTCCTGGAATAGATTCAAGTGAACGTTCAAATAGGTCGTGATTCTTATTCATGATTTTTCGTTAATACTCAAAAGATTAATAAACTGTCTAGTTGTAGCTTCAATATTATCAGACATAAAAAGACTCTTAATTACTGCAATTGTTTTTATCCCTTCAAATATTAATGAAGGAGCATTCTCAAGTGTAATTCCACCAATAGCAACAATAGGTAGTTGTGTCTGTGCTCGAGCCTTCTTAAAAATATTAAGACTTACTTTTCGTGCTTTTGGCTTAGTACTAGTATTAAAAAAAGCACCTAATGCTAAATAATCAGCCCCACTATCTTTTGCCAGCCTCACTCTATCAAGTGAGTTGTAGCAGGACACCCCTATTACTTTTTCTGTACCTATAATTTTTCTTGCTGTTTCTATAATGCCATCATCTTCGCCTAAATGTACGCCAAAAGCATCTAAATGTAAGCATAATTCAATATTGTCATTAATAATTAAATAAGCATTATACCGATCACACAACTCCTTTATTACTTCAGCCTGTAAAAATTGTTGGGTTTTATTTAGAGTTTTTGCTCTGTACTGGACTAACCTTGCTCCCCCCTTTAATGTTGCCAAAACCATAGCTGATAATTTATTGGTATCTGGCTCATCTGGAGTGATGACATATAAACCATTAATTATGGTTGTATCTACCATCGTCATCCTTAAAATCATTCCTCCAAAAAAAACGATCGGGGATCGATTGCCCCATACCTGGCTTGAATGCATTATTTAATGTGTGCCATGTAAAATTCTGGGCTTCTTCGACCGCTACCTCTAAACTTAGCCCTTGAGCATAATAGCCTGCTATGGCTGATGTTAAGGTACATCCTGAGCCATGGTAGTTGCCAGGAAGACGATCCCAATAAAAAGGAGTAGGTTGGCCTTGATGGTCGAATAAAGTATTAATAACTGAATCTGTTTTCTCGTGTGTCCCTGTAATCAAAGTATTTTCGCAGCCCATTACTCTTAATCGTTCAGCACATTCTTCAATAGTAATACTAGAGAATTCCTCATTATCTTCAATAACTAAGCGTCGAGCCTCAAAACTATTAGGTGTAATTAATAATGACTGAGGAAATAATAGTTCTGTCATGGCTAATAACATATCTGCATTAGCTAGATCATCTCCCCTACCTGAAGCTAAGACAGGATCAATAATAAGAGGGATATTAGGATAATCGGCCACAATCTCTGCCACAGCAGTCATATTTTCAAGGCTGCTAAGTACTCCACATTTAAAAATAACAACATCCATATCCTCAAGAATTGAACGAGCTTGATCATTTACCCAATCACTGCCTAATGCCATGAGGCTATCCACTCCCACAGTATCTTGGACAGTAATACCCGTAGTCACCGATAGAGGATGGCACCCTAAGCTTGCTAATGTCAAAACATCAGCCTGAAGTCCAGCACCGCCGCTTGGGTCAGTTGCTGAAAATGTCATAACTTTTGGTGGTAATTTTATCATCTGTAATGAATTGGTACGTAAAATTTAACTGGTGATATAAGGTAACTGCAAAGCTTACTCTTTACAATTGAATTTCGCCAAATATACTTTTTATTAAAAATATTATTGTATATGAAGGATTCCATAGAATTAAAACTCAATAGGATCAACATCAATTGACCATTTTACTCTGTTGGCCATAGGGTGCGACCTTAATTCCTTAATCCAGGGCTTTAATAAATTTTGTAATTCAGTTCGTGATTGCGCCTGCAGAAATATTTGATGCCTTTCATATCCATTTAATCGTTGCATAACTGGGCGAACTGGGCCATAGAGGGTTACAGAAGATTTAAATGCATTAGCTTTTTTTAAAGCCATATTACTAAAAGCTACAGAGTGATCTAATGTTTTAGCTTCAATTTGTAATAAAGCATTATAACTAAAGGGGGATAATTGCATTTGTTTCCTTTCTTCTAATAAGCTTTGAGCAAAATCTGAAAAGTCATTAGTCTTTAAGGCCTCATAAACAGGATGATTAGGAAATGCAGTTTGAATTAAGACTTCTCCTTTAATCTCTGCACGACCAGCTCTTCCTGCAACCTGCATAAGCTGTGAAAATAATCTCTCGGGCGCTCTAAAATCGGAACTATACAAAGCATTGTCTGCATCAATAACTACTACTAATGACAAATTTGGAAAATCATGCCCCTTTGCTAACATTTGTGTTCCAACTAAAATATCAATTTCTCGTTGATTCATACGTTGGTAAAGTTTATCTAATGCATCTTTTGTTCGAGTAGTATCTCGGTCGACTCTTAAAATATTTGCACTAGGAAATAATTGATTTAAACTTTCCTCAATTTTCTGAGTTCCTAAACCTAATGGATGTAAATCAGTATTTCCACAATCCACACATTGCATAGGAATTTTTTTATCATAGCCACAATGATGACATTTTAATCTTTTTGTTTTCAAGTGAACTACCAAGCGAGTGCTGCATCTCTCACAATTTGCAGACCATGCGCAATTTGAACAGACTAATACTGGGGCATATCCTCGTCGGTTAATAAAAATTAATACTTGTTCTTTTCGATTAATCCGAGATTGAATTGCCTCAATAATAATATTTGAAATTGTAGGGCCATATTTATCTCCTGCAGGAATAGTATGAATAATTGGTAATTTAGCATTTTTGACAGCACGGGTCGTTAATTCTAAATAACGATACTTTGCATTTTCTCCTCTAGCATTAAACCAAGTTTCAAGTGCAGGGGTTGCGGTACCTAACACAATCGGAACATTTTCATATTTAGCTCGCATCATAGCAACATCCCTTGCATGATATCTAAGACCTTCATGCTGTTTAAAAGATCCATCATGTTCTTCATCAATAATAATGAGCTTAAGATTTGGTAAAGGAGTAAAGACTGCTAGTCTTGTCCCAATAATAATCTGAGCTTCACCTGATTTTGCCTTTCTCCAATTGCTAAGCCGCTCAATACCTGACAAATGACTATGTAGAGTAACTAAAATTTTATTTGGGAACCTATGCTTAAATCGTGCTTCAAGTTGAGGGGTTAAATTTATTTCTGGGACTAAAATTAATATCTGTGACTTATCTTTACCTACAAATTTATTTAACAACTGAAGATAAATTTCAGTTTTCCCACTGCCTGTAATGCCATGAATTAGCCAAGCGGCATTGCCATGCTTTTTTACTAAAGCTGATAATACTTTTTTTTGCTGGACATTTAATTCAGGAGAAACTTCAGGTTGGTTCAATTTTGGAATCCACTTTTTTTCAGTGGCTACTCCCAGAGAAACTAATTCTTTTGCACATTCTCGACCGTTAGATACAGAAAGATTTAAATCAGAATCTCTAATAGAATTTAAAAATAATGCATGCGCTAACTTTTTCAGCCTAACTTTTCTTTTAGGTAGCTCCTCAATCCATTTAAGGTTAAGTTTATTTGTAGCTTCATAAATTTTTGCAATTTTTTTAATTTGTCCTTTTGCTTGTTTAATTCTTGAGGGCACAACAGACATAATTGTCTGACCAATAGGGTGATGATAATAATTTGAAACAAAATATAATAATTTAAATAGATTTTTATCAAAAATAATTTCTTCTTCGGCAAAAATAATTTTTTTTAGCTTTTGGCTTGGCACATTTGTATATGAAGAGATGCCACATATAATGCCAATTATCTGTCTTTTTCCAAAGGGAACTTTGACATATTGACCAATTTTTAAGATTTGATCATTAGGTAAATAATCAAATAATTGATCCATAGGAACATCAATTGCTACTTGTATAAATTTTTCTTTAGCTGCCATATAGAATTTACAGTTATTTCCTTAAATAGAAATCAGAGGATAGGGTAAAATAACCTTTTACTCATTATAATTGTAACCTTGTGAAAGAACATCTTACTGATTTACTTTTTAATGCTGTCAGACAATTGACAGACGAGATCAATAAAAGCCAGATTATTATTGAGAGACCTAAACTCATAGAGCATGGCGACTTCTCAACTAATATAGCGTTAGTGCTTTCAAAAACCTTAAAAAAACAACCTCGAGATATTGCACAATTAATTTTAGATTATCTACCTGAAGCATCTCATTTCAATAAAATTGAAATTGCAGGAGCAGGTTTTTTAAATTTTTTTCTAAGCGCTCTCTCCCATCAAACAATTATCAATAAAGTTATTAAAGAAAAAGATGGTTATGGGGGAAGTCAGAACGGAAAGTCTCAAAAAATTCAAATTGAATTTGTTTCTGCCAACCCAACTGGTCCCTTGCATGTTGGTCATGGACGAGGAGCAGCAATTGGGGATTCTATTGCACGATTATTTGAATTTTCAGGCTGGGAAGTAACACGAGAATTTTATTATAATGATGCTGGTGCCCAAATCGATAATTTAATGCGTTCAGTCAAAGCTCACTGTCTGAATATTAAACCAGATCATAAAGACTTTCCTGAAGATGGTTATCGAGGTAACTATATTGCAGACATTGCTAAGGAATATTTAGCTAAAACTTCTATAAAATGCGCAGATAATAAGATTAAGGCATCTGGTGATATTAATGATGAAGAATCTATAAGAATTTTTAGTATTGCCTATCTAAGAAATGAGCAAGATCAGGACCTAGAAGCTTTTCAAACTAATTTTGATATTTATACCCTGGAATCAGACCTATACAAAAATAATAAAGTAAATTTTGTCGTTGATACTCTAATCAAAGAAGGCCATACCTATGAAAAAGATGGGGCTTTATGGCTAAAAACGACTAATTTTGGCGATGATAAAGATCGTGTCATGAAAAAATCCGATGGTGATTTTACCTATTTTGTGCCAGATATAGCCTATCATTTGGATAAATGGACACGAGGATTTATTAAGGTGATTAATGAGCAAGGCGCTGATCATCATAGTACTATTAGTCGAGTTCGTGCAGGCCTTCAAGGTCTTAATAAAAATATTCCTAAAGATTGGCCTGAATATGTCTTACATCAAATGATTACCGTAATGAAAGATGGCGTTGAAGTTAAAATCTCAAAGAGGGCAGGTAGCTATGTCACACTTAAAGATTTAATAGATGAGGTTGGATGCGATGCTACTCGATATTTTTTAGCTGCTCGCCGAGCCGACTCGCAACTTATTTTTGATATTGATCTTGCAAAAAGTCGAAACAATGACAACCCTGTTTACTATATTCAGTACGCACATGCTCGGGTTGAAGGTGTATTAAATCAGTGGGAAGGGGATAGAAATACACTGTATATTAATGCTCCGCACCCCTTTGAAACACAAGCAGAAAAAAAACTTATAAAAAGAATCAGTGAGTTTCCTGAAGTAGTTGTTCAGGCTACCAATGAATTAGCTCCTCATCAAATCACAAATTTCTTAAAAGACTGTGCAGCCGACCTGCATAGCTATTATAATGACAGCAAATTCTTAGTAGATGATGAATTAACTAAGAAAGCAAGACTTGCCCTTATTTATGCCACGCAATGCGTTATAAAAAATGGTTTAGCCTTATTAGGTATTACTGCGCCAAAAAAAATGTAAAGGAAATAAAAAATGACAGATGATTATCGAACAACTAAAGCGATCAACGCTGAAAAAACTCCTTTTACCAATGGTTTATTTTTTGGTTTACTACTTGGAATTTTAGTGTCAATTGCAGTTACTCTTTTTATTACTAATGGTAAAAGCCCTTTTGTTTCGAAAGAAACAGAAGGGGCATGTATTGAAGTTAATTCATCTATAGGGCAAGAAGAGGTTATTAATATTGATGAAGATGCAACTTTTGACTTTTATGACACTCTTCCCAAGGAATCATCTGTTTATAGAGATGAAAAGGTAAAAACTAATCCTGATAAGGATCGAAATGTTGATTACTTTATTCAGGTTGGGGCTTTTTCTGAAGAAAGTCCAGCAGATAATCTTAAGGCGAAACTAGCACTAATGGGATTTGAATCCGTTATTATGTCTGCAAAGATTGGGAACAATGTTTTTCATCGAGTCAGTGTGGGGCCTTATCAGAAATATGAAAAAGCTAAGGATGTAAGTGAGCAATTAATGAAAGAAGGTTTTAAGGCGAACTTAACTAAGCTAACTAGGCCTAAAGTAAACTGAGATAATAGGAGATAAAATGAAAAAATTATTATTAGCATTTTTAGTGATCATCGCAAATACTGGTATTGGTATTGCTGTCGAGCCTAAACCAGGAATTAATTTTAAAGCTACTAATGAAACTATTGAGACTAATTCTGGAAATAAAATTGAAGTTGTTGAGTTGTTTTGGTACGGCTGTATTCATTGCTACACGATGGATCCATATTTAGACAAATGGGCTGATAAATTACCAAAAGATGTTGTGTTTAAAAGAATTCCTGCTATTCCAAGAAAAAACTGGGCTCCAGGAGCCAAAGCCTACTATGCATTAGAAACACTAGATTTAGACCATAAGCTACATGAAAGGTTATTTAAGGCAATTCATAAAGAAAAAACTCTAAATCCTGTCGATCAAAAAGGTCTAGTAAAATGGATTGCAGCCAATGGAAAATTAGATATAACTGAAGTTAATTCAGCCTTTAACTCTTTTTCTATGAATGCTAAATTATCACGCTCAGCCAAGATGTTTAAAGCGGCCGGAGCCACAGGAGTTCCAAGTATTATTATAGATGGACGTTATCTAACTTCTAGTACAATGGCTGGTGGTGAACAAAACACAATTGATATAATGAATTATATTATCAACAATATTCGAAAAGAAAAAACAAAATAATAGGCCTTTATGGCGCTCAAAATTATAATAACAGGTGCCAGTTCTGGAATAGGACAGGCCCTTGCAAAAGAATACGACAAGAAAGATGTTGTAATTGGACTTCTTGCCAGACGTAAAGATAAGCTAATCGAGCTACAAAAAACTCTTTCGTGCAAATCTCTAATTTTTTCTGTTGATGTTACAGACCTTGCTCAATGCAGACGGGCCGCAGAAGAATTTATGGCGCTTCATGGCACGCCTGATATTGTTATTGCCAACGCAGGTATTAGCTCAGGTACACTTACTGAAAATTTTTCTGACCTAGTTACTTTTAAAAAAATTATTGCTACAAATTTAATTGGGGTTACTCATACATTTTATCCATTTATCCAGCCCTTTAGAAAAAGAGGCTCCGGTCACTTTATTGGAATATCGAGCGTTGCAGGTATCCGAGGTATACCTGGAGCAGGTGCCTATAGTGCATCAAAAGCAGCTCTTATTAACTATCTAGAAAGTCTACGTATTGAGCTTTCAACCTCTAATATTAATGTTACAACAATTGCACCAGGCTACATTACAACCCCTATGACTGATGCAAACCAATATTCAATGCCTTTTCTTATGCCAGTTGATAAAGCTGCACAAGCCATGGTTAGAGCTATTAAAAAGAAAAAGAAATTTATCGTTATTCCATGGCAAATGAATTTTATCGCGAGAATCATGCGCCTCCTTCCAATCTCAGTTTGGGATCTTCTTGCTAAAAAAGCGCCTCGAAAAAAAACTATTTCTCTATAAATAGATTCATTACATTAATAACAAATCATTTGTCGAATAATAGCCACAAATAATTTAGAATGTCACCTTTAAAGAAGTATCTCCATTTTATAAAGAAAGGTATAAATGTTAGAACACCGTACGCCTAAGAATAGCAGCGACTTCATCGCAATTTTAATTACTAAATTTTTACGTTTTTTTGCAGACACTTTTTTTTCAAAGCGTTACGGTCACCGTGCGGTAGTTCTCGAAACAGTAGCGGCAGTCCCTGGTATGGTAGCTGGAATGTGGATTCATTTAAAATGCTTACGAAAAATGGAACACGATAGGGGTTGGATTAAAATATTACTGGACGAAGCAGAAAACGAACGTATGCATTTAATGACTTTTATTGAAATTGCAAAGCCCAACTGGTTTGAACGCGCTCTAATTTTAATTGCACAAGCAATTTTTTGGCACTTCTATTTCATCATTTATATATTTTTTCCTCGTACAGCTCATCGTATCGTTGGTTACTTTGAAGAAGAGGCCGTGTTAAGTTATACATCATATCTAGAACAAGTTGAAAGTAATCCTGCTCTTAATGTTGATGCCCCTCAAATTGCTATTGATTATTGGAAGCTTAAGAGTGACGCCAAATTGATTGATGTTATTAAAGTAGTTCGCAATGACGAAAAAGGGCACGCCATTGTTAATCATAATCTTGCAGATATCCTCGACGAAGATGCCAATAAAAAACATATAAAAAAAATTGAATTAAAAAAAGAAGAACCTAAATTTGACTCTACACCAGAAGGTTCTAATACTTCACGTTATAATCAATTTCATTTAGGTGATCTTATATTTTTTAATCGGATTGTCATGGCACCATTAACACGAAATCGTGCAACACCTGAAGGGGTCCCGACTTCAATAATGACCACCTACTACGAGCAGCGCGCTAGTGCTGGACTTGTTATTGCTGAAGCAACTCAGATAAGCCAACAAGGCCAAGGTTACTACTGCACACCTGGTATTTATTCTGAAGTACAAACTAAAGGCTGGAAAAATATTGTAGATGCGGTTCATACACGTGGCGGGAAAATCTGCTTACAACTCTGGCATGTAGGGCGTATTTCGCATAATGAATTTCAACCAAACCAAGGGCAACCAGTAGCCCCCTCCGCCATTAAAGCAAATGCACAAGTCTTTACTTCCTCTGGATTAACTGATGTATCAGAACCACGATCCTTAATGGCATATGAAATTCCTTTAATTATTGAAGAATATAGACAGGCTGCTGTAAATGCTAAAAAAGCAGGCTTTGATATGGTGGAGATTCATGGCGCTAATGGTTATCTCGTAGATCAATTTTTACGTGATAGCACTAATGTTCGAGCCGATGACTATGGAGGTTCGATTGAAAATCGTACACGATTCTTATTGGAAATCGTTGATGCAGTCTCAACCATTTATCCTCCTAAACGTATTGGCTGCCGTATTGGTCCATCATCAGAATTCAATGATATTCGAGATTCTGATCCACAGACCCTATTTAACTTTGTAGCAGAGCAACTTGGACAAAAAGGCTTAGGCTATATACATGTAATTGAAGGCCAAACTGGTGGGGATAGAAATACCACAGCGTTTGACTATAATAAAATTTATCAAAGTTTTAAAACGCACGGTGGTGTTGCGACTATGGCAAACAACGGTTACGATAGACATTTATCAGAAAAAACGATGGTAGATTTAGTAGCTTTTGGCGTACCTTTTATAGCTAATCCAGATTTAGTGTATCGCCTAGAACATAACTTACCCCTTGCAAATGCTGATAAGACCACTTTTTATGGAGGAACTGAAAAAGGCTATTCAGATTATCCATTTTACTCAAAAGAATAGGCCTAATTTATTCTATGCTTAATATTAAAAATATATTAATAATCTGCCTTTTAAATATAGGCCTTGTAAACACTTTATTGGCTAATCAGATCGGTGATACTGCACCTAATTTTACCGCTATGACTACGAAGGGAGAAATCAACTTCCATGCCTGGAGTAATAAAAAATGGGTTGTACTGTTTTCACATCCCAGTGACTTTACTCCTGTATGTACTACTGAATTAGCACAAGTTGCCAAACTTCAACCCGAGTTTAAAAAAAGAAACGTAAAAGTAATCGCCCTTAGTGTTGATTCTCTTGAAGATCATAAAGAATGGATTCCAGATATCAATCGATATAAAGATAAGATTAAAGAAAAAAATACTTTAGATAAAATTATTACTAATTTTACTAAAAATACTGACGTTGACTTTCCATTAATATCTGATGAAAAATTTGAAGTTGCCAGTCTTTATGGAATGTTCCATCCAAAAGCTAAGCCTAATCTAGGCTCTTTTGGTAATATAGATAAAGCCACTATTCGTTCAGTATTTATTATTGACCCAAGTAAAATAATCCAAACTATTTTAATTTATCCAAAAAATATTGGCAGAAACTTTGATGAGATTATTAGAATTGTTGATGCACTTCAACTATCTGAAAAGTATAACGTATCAACCCCTGCTAATTGGCAAATGGGAGATCCTGTAATAGTTTCGAACGATATTCCCCCAGAAAACATCCAAGAAAAATTTGATACTGATGGAGTTATATTTTTTGAGGATTATCTAAAGATGGTAGATCAACCAGGTTACTTTGGCGGCTCAAAAGAAGGCAAGTCTCGAACAAAAGGAAATTTTAAATAGTTCTTGTAAAAATTTTAAGGCTTTCATCTTATTAATAATAATTGAGGTCTCGCATCTTCACTGCACCAAATAATTGCATTTTGATTGTAATTAATTCCTAAATTAGTAGATTGCTCTTGAGTAATACCGAAAATTAAATAACTTTCTTCACCCACTTTATCGCTTTCATCACATCGGCCATCACCCTTTATATAATTAAAATTAAACCGTTGAATCTCTAACTCTAGTTGCTGATTTCTAATTTTGTTTTCTTTTAAGTTTAATTCTTCACTTTGTGGGTTAAATGCTGTTATAAAAGCTGCTGATTTTTTTTTAAACTTATGCATTAATTTTTTAAGCTCAGCACTATATTGGCTCACTTTAAAAATAAAT
>JAOKFJ010000010.1 GCA_028247015.1 Methylophilaceae bacterium
CAATCAAATGGATTTAAAATTTTTTTAGATCTAAAGTTTCATGACATTCCTAATACCGTTAAAAGAGCTTGTTATGTTGCATCAGAATTAGGTGTATGGATGTTAAATGTTCATGCTATGGGTGGGAATGATATGCTTATCGCAGCAAAAGAAGGTGTGGAACAATCAAATCAAAATCCATACCTAATTGGAGTTACAGTTCTAACAAGTATGAATAATGATAACTTAAATGAGATTGGGATTAACAATTCAATGAATAAGCAAATATTAAAATTAGCGTTAAATGTCTCAACCCATGAACTTGATGGAATTGTATGTAGTGCAAGTGATATTGAAAATATTAAGCCTTCTCTTCCCAAAGATTTCATTTATGTAACCCCAGGCATTAGATTGCTATCAAGCGCAAATGATGATCAAAAGAGAATTATTTCTCCAGAAGATGCAATTAAGGCAGGCTCTAGTATATTAGTTGTAGGTAGGCCAATTACTGGATCTAAAAATCCAGCACTCACAGCAGAAGAGATAATTAAGAAAATTAGCTAGAATTTTTACTTAACATTAAATCAATAGCATCTTTTTCTAGCCGAGTTAGAAGATGATTGTAATCAGAAATATTTTTTATATTTTCATAGATAGCATCTATTGACTGATAATTCGATTCTCCATAGAATTCTGCAATCTTATGGGTTAGATCAGGCATGATAGGCGAATAATAGATTGAGATAACTCTAAAGGCTTGGAGAGCAGCAGAACAAACCTGATGAAGTTGTGACATAGATTTATGTTCATCAATGTTCTTTGCCAATACCCAGGGTTCTAATCGATTAACATACTCATTTACTTTTTCAGTATAAGACATTAATAATCGATTTAATTTGCTAAATAATCTTGCTTCGTAAAGAGAAATAACCTCATCCTTTATAGCAATTAAATCATCAACAATTACCTTTGCATCCTGAATAGAAATTTCATTAGTGGAAACTAAAGTATTGTTAAAATATTTTTTTATAAATCCAGATGTTCTGCTAGGTATATTAATAAATTTTCCAACTAGATCGCTATTAACTTTTACAATAAAATCTTCTAAATTTAAATCAATATCCTCCATTGAGTCATTAAGTTTAGAAAAATAATAATACCTCAAATAATCAGGATTTTTTATAGCATTCAGGTAACTCCTTGCAGTAATAAAAGTACCTCTTGATTTAGACATCTTCTCGCCATTTACAGTTAGAAATCCATGCGCATAAATTCTAGACGGTACTCTGAAACCAGAAAATGATAGGGTAGCCGGCCAAAATAAAGCATGAAAATATAAAATATCTTTACCGATAAAATGAATTAATTCTGTATCACTTCCCTCTTTCCAATATTCGTCAAAAGACAAATTTTTCTCATCAGCTAATTTTTTAAAACTTGCCATATATCCAATTGGGGCATCAAGCCATACATAAAAAAACTTCCCTGGAGCCCCTGGGATTTCAAAACCAAAATATGGTGCATCTCTTGAAATATCCCAATTAGATAAGCCTGCCTTGAACCATTCTTTAAGCTTATTACTTGCTTCCGGTTGTAATGTGCCTGACATAGTCCACTTTTCTAGAAAATCTGTACATTCCGAAAGCTTAAAAAAGTAATGTTCTGTCTTTTTTCTGATGGGCGCTGTCCCAGAAATGACTGAATAGGCGTTAATCAAATCTGTTGGATTATAAGTTGAGCCACATTCCTCACAAGAATCTCCATATTGGTCTATTGCTTTACATTTTGGACATTCGCCCTTGATATAGCGATCCGGAAGAAACATTTCTTTCTGTGAATCATAGAACTGTTCAATTTCTTTTTTCTCAATTTTATTATTACTGGTTAGTTTTTTATAAATAGTTTCGGAGAGCTCTTTATTTTCGATAGAGTTGGTTGAATAAAAATTATCGAAAGATACATTAAAGTCAGAAAAATCTTGAGAATGCTCTTTATGGACCAAATCAACTAATTTCTCTGGGGTAATATTTTCCTTCTCTGCCCTTAACATTACTGGAGTGCCATGAGTGTCATCAGCGCAGACATAATAAATTTCATTGGAAATCATTCGCTGATACCTACACCAGATATCAGTCTGGATGTATTCGACTAGATGTCCAAGGTGTATACTTCCATTTGCATAAGGTAAAGCTGATGTGACAAGAATTTTCCGCATTGAATTTAATCGAGAGATAAGTTTAATAATGGATTATTCTATCAAATTACCAACCCAATCACATTACTTAAAAAAAATTTTAGAAAGAAATTATTTATGGAAAATGAAATTAAAGAAATATTATTAGGTTTATCACACGTTAATTATGAGAAACCATTCATAAATAAAAGAAATATAAAGTCTATTTCAATTAAAAAAGATAAAGTTAATATCTCTATTGAATTAAATTTTCCAATTACACTTTTATCAGATGAATTTGAAACATCAATAAAAGAAGCTTTAAAGAACTTAGTAAAACAACCATTAGAAATTAACTTATCACAAAAAATTAAGAGTCATCAGGCACAAAAAGGTATTAGTTTAATTAAAGGTGTAAAAAATGTTGTCGCTGTTGCTTCTGGTAAAGGGGGTGTTGGAAAGTCATCAACTGCAGTTAACATAGCTCTCGCATTACTCAACGAAGGAGCTAAGGTTGGAATATTAGATGCTGATATTTATGGGCCAAGTCAACCTCAGATGTTAGGGATAAATCAGAAGCCAGAGACCAAGGACGGCAAGTCAATGGAACCAGTTATTGCGCATGGCCTTCAGGTAATGTCTATAGGATTTCTTGTTGATCAGGAGACCCCCATGATTTGGCGAGGCCCTATGGTTACTAGCACCCTAGAACAACTTCTAAAGGAAACTAATTGGAATGAACTTGATTATTTAATTATTGATCTTCCCCCGGGCACAGGTGATATTCAATTAACATTGGCCCAAAAAATTCCGGTGACAGGGGCAATAATAGTTACAACCCCTCAAGATATTGCATTATTAGATGCCCGCAGAGGTCTGAAGATGTTCGAAAAAGTAAACGTTCCTATAATAGGTGTTGTTGAAAATATGACTACGCATATTTGTTCAAATTGTGGTCATGAAGAACATATTTTTGGTCAGGGTGGAGGAGATAAAATGTCAGCAGACTACAATACTTTCTTGTTGGGAAGTCTTCCATTAGACATTTCAATAAGAGAGCAATTAGATAATGGTACCCCCTCAGTATCAGCTGATCCAAAGAGTAAAATTTCAATGATATACCAATCTATTGCTAGGAATGTTGCATTTAAAGTTTCAGAATTAACAGAAGACCATAGTGGTAAATTTCCAAATATTGTTATTAAGAACGACTAATTGATATCATAAGTTAATATTCTGACGTTATTCTTAGCAGTAATTAATGAAGCTGGGGTTACATTTATGTCATCCCATGACTGAAAAGCCTTAGCTTTATTTTTTCCAGCAACTAAGAAAATAACATCTTTGGTGCTACTCAAACCTTTGACTGTCAATGATACTCTTTCACTTGGTGCCTTTGGGGCATTAAAAACAGGAATAACTAGCCTATTATTATCCCAATCATGGCCAGGAAATAAACTCGCAATATGCCCATCTTCACCAAACCCTAATAAAACTAAATCAAATTGATCTACTTCTGAAACAATTTTCTCATATTGGTCTGCCGCAATCTTATTACCTAGTTCCCCTAAAATAGGAAATACTTGGCTAGTTGGAACAGCAGCATTAACAAGCCCACTATTTTCAGCCATTAAGCTATTTCTATCAGGGTGGTTACTCGCTAAGCATCGCTCATCACCAAAATAGATATGCCATGCTGACCAGTCAGTATTTGCGTTGGATAATTTAGCATATATATCTTTCGGGGTTCCTCCTCCGCATAAGACAATTGAAAAAGATCCTCTTTTTTTGATAGCATTATTTGCTAACTCAATAATTAATGATACAGCTACACTATCAAACTTTGTCTTATCGCTAAACGATTGATGAATAATATTTTTTGGTTTCATTTATTTCTCAGATTAATCAAATTTTTATGTTCGTATTTGCTATAATTGCGATGTCAAAAATTTGACATAAAAATAATCCAAAAGATTAACAAATTTTACACTTTTACAAAAGGAATAAAATGAAAATCGCTATGTTAGGGCTAGGAAAAATGGGTGGCAATATGTCTGCAAGACTTATTCGCAACGGAGTTTCAGTAGTTGGATATGATAACAATCAATCACTTGTAGAAGAACTGGTCAAGACCGAAAATTTAATTGGGGCAACCTCTATCAAAGACACGCTCTCAAAATTAGATGAGCAAAAAATTATATGGATGATGCTTCCAGCAGGAGAAATAACTCAAAATCAAATTAATGAACTAATTCCACTATTAAGTCCTGGAGATATTATTATTGATGGAGGAAACTCAAATTATAAGCATAGTGTTAAGAGGGGAAAAATGCTTGAGGAACATGATATTGGATTTATGGATTGTGGAACCTCTGGAGGGGTATGGGGACTAGATAATGGCTATTGCTTAATGGTAGGAGCGACAACTGAAGTAGCTAAGGCAGTTGAGCCTATTCTAAGAGCATTGGCGGTGACACCTCAAACTGGATGGCTACATGCTGGACCAGTAGGTTCTGGCCACTTCACAAAAATGATTCATAATGGAATTGAGTATGGAATGATGGAGTCATTTGCAGAGGGGTTAGAGTTATTAAAAGGAAAAGAAGAATTTAATCTTGATATAGCTCAAATAACTGAATTATGGCGACATGGATCAGTTGTCCGAAGTTGGCTTTTAGATCTAACAGCAGAAGCACTGAAAGCAGATCAGACAATGGATGAAATAGCTCCATATGTTGCAGATTCAGGTGAAGGTAGATGGACTGTGGTCGAATCAATCGAACAAGGTATACCTTGCCCCGTTCTTACTCTAGCTCTTCAAGTTAGATTTAGGAGTCAAGAAAAACAAAAAGGATATGGCTATAAAGTTCTATCAACTATGAGAAATGCATTTGGTGGACACTTAATGAAAAAGAAAGGTTAATAAATTGATTGAAAATTCAACATTAGTTTTATTTGGGGCAAAAGGAAATCTATCAAGGGTAAAGCTTATACCTGGCCTATTTCATTTAGACGAGTCAGGTCAACTACCTGATGATATGAAAATATTATCTGTTGGAAGACAAACTTCAACACAGGAAGATTGGCAGAAAGAAATTAAGGGGATGCTCGATAAAAAATTCAAAAATGGCTACTGTAATAAGACATACAAGAGATTTATTGAAAGAAATATATACCATGCAAACCTAACTGAAGATCCAGAAGCCTTCCAAAAATTCTCTAAAAAACTAAATGAAGAAAATTTATTCTCTCAAAACCTTGCTTTCTTTTTATCGGTTCGACCCTCCGATTTTGCATTAATTGTTGATCAACTAGCTGATGTAGGCTTATTAGATCAAACTAAAGGTTGGAAAAGAGTATTAATTGAAAAACCTTTTGGAACAAATCTGAAAAGCGCAATTGAGTTGCAAGAATCAATTTCAAAACATCTAAATGAAGAGCAGATATATAGAATTGATCACTATCTTGGAAAGTCAGCATTACAAAATATTCTAATTACAAGATTTGCTAATTCTATTTTAGAGCCAATATGGAATAATATGCATGTCGATCATATACAAATCACTAACCATGAAATGCTTGGGGTTGGAGATAGAACATTATTTTACGAGTCAACTGGTGCACTTCGTGACATGATTCAAAGTCATTTGCTACAGATGATGGCCTTAACAACTATGGAGCCACCAAAATCTTTTTCTCCAAATGATATTAGAGATGAAAAAATCAAGCTACTAAAATCGATTAAACCATTTGAAAAAAATGATTTCAATGATCATACTTTTAGAGCTCAATATGCTGCAGGAGAAATAAAAGGTGAAGGAAAAGTAGAGGGATACTTGAATGAAGTTGATAACCAAGAGAGTATTACCGAAACCTATGCTGCAGTAAAAATATTTATTGATACACCAAGGTGGAAAGGTGTTCCTATTTATTTAAGAACAGCTAAGCGCTTAAATGCTAGTGGTACAAATATTTCAATAAAATTTAAAAATGGTGGCTCATTAATTAGTGACAATAACAATTGGATTGTTTTTAATATTCAGCCTAAGGAAAGTACTGCTATTGAAATAACTACAAAAACGCCTGGTCTTGATGAAAGTGAACTTAGACCAACAAATCTTGAAGGACTTAATCGAATTGATGGTGATGAAAGTATTGATGCCTACGAAACACTTATGCTCGATCTTATGAACGGTAATCAATCAAGATTTCTTCATATTGATGAGGTTAAAGCTCAATGGAAATTTGTTGATCCTATTATTCATTATTGGGCAAAAAACAAGGTCAAACTCAATCAGTATAATTCTGGAGATTCAGATCCTGAGTCATCTAAAATTATTTTTGAAGACCCGAGTCAATTCTGGCGATAAATTTTATATATAAATACGAATTTAAAAATCATATACAATTTATGAAATTAATTAATATTTTTGGGATTTAGATGACTATAAAATCTGATAAATGGATAAGAAAAATGGCTGAGGGACATCAAATGATTAGCCCTTTTGAGCCAAAAATGGTTCGCGAAAAAGAAGGTGAAAAAATTGTATCCTATGGGACATCAAGTTATGGTTATGATATTCGTTGTGCTCCAGAATTTAAAGTTTTTACAAATATCAATAGCACCATTGTTGATCCAAAGAAATTTGACCCTAATTCATTTGTAGAGTTTAACAACGAATACTGCATTATTCCTCCTAACTCCTTTGCTCTAGCAAGGACAGTTGAGTACTTTAAAATTCCACGAAACATATTGACTGTTTGTGTTGGTAAATCAACATATGCTCGATGCGGCATTATCGTAAATGTAACCCCTTTTGAACCAGAATGGGAAGGTTATGTCACGTTAGAGTTTAGTAATACAACTCCATTACCAGCAAAAATTTATGCTGGAGAAGGTTGCGCTCAAGTTTTATTCTTTGAATCTGATGAAGAGTGCGAGATATCCTATAAAGATCGTGGCGGCAAGTATCAAGGTCAAACTGGGGTGACTTTACCTAAGATTTAATGCCCTAAAAATAATTTACCAAAATATATAAATTTAAAATATAATCCTTTTTTTTAAATTTATATAAGGAGTAACAGTATTGGAATACTGGGGATATCATTTAATATTAGACTGTAAAAATGGAGATTTAGAGAAAGTAAAGTCGCCAGATAATATTAAGGTTTTTGTAAAAGAACTAGTTAAAGAAATAAAAATGATTGCTTGGGGTGAACCAAAATTAGAGCATTTTGCTACCCATAATGCAGATGCTGCAGGATATAGTCTTGTTCAATTAATTGAAACCTCATCAATTACTGGGCATTTTGTTGATAAAAGTGGTGATTGCTATATTGATATTTTTAGCTGTAAAGCCTTTGATATAGAAACTGCGAAATCAGTAGTAAATAAATATTTTTCGCCTAAACAAATTAAAGTTACATATTTAACTAGGCAAGCATAATCATTAAGTAATCCTCTCAAACTTCAGAAATGAGAACTTTAAATTATTTTCTGTAATTAAATCTTTCCGGTCTACTTCTCTCCATTCGGCCTGAATGTAGTTCGGAAAGTATGCATCACCCTCAAAATTACCATCAACCTTAGTGACATACATATGAGTTGCTAAAGGTAAAGCTATTTTATAAATTTGTTGGCCACCAATAATAAATACTTCAGGTGAATCAGCTGTTTCCAATACTGCTTTTTCTAATGAATCTACGACTTGTACATCATCAATTTTTAATGAATTATTTCTGCTAATAACAATATTATCTCTATCTACTAGTGGTTTACCAATTGAATCATATGTTTTTCTTCCCATAATTACTGGATGTCCCAGTGTAATTTTTTTGAAATTTTTTAAGTCAGCAGATATATGCCATGGCAATTTATTTTTCAAACCAATGACATTATTATGAGACATTGCAACAATGATAGAAATTTTTTTCACTATACTGCTACTGGAGCTTTAATTAATGCATCTGGATTATAATTAATCAAATTAAAATCTTCATATTTAAACTGAAAAATATCTTTTATTAACGGATTAATATTCATTTTAGGTAAAGTTTTTGGCGTCCTACTTAGCTGTTCGTTAACTTGATTAATATGATTTAAGTATATGTGAGCGTCGCCAAGAGTATGAATAAAATCACCACATTTTATGTTGCATACCTGAGCAATCATTTTAGTTAAAAGTGCATAAGAAGCAATATTAAATGGGACGCCTAAGAATATATCAGCACTTCTTTGATATAGCTGACATGATAACTTATCGTCTGCAACATAGAATTGAAAGAATGCATGGCATGGAGGTAATTTCATATTATCAATTTCAGCAACATTCCATGCTGAAACAATCAATCTTCTAGAATCAGGATTTATTTTTATGCCTTCAATCAAATTCTTTATTTGATCGATAGGTTGACCATCATGAGACGGCCAACTTCTCCACTGTGAACCGTAAACAGGCCCTAAATCTCCATTCTTGTCAGCCCACTCATCCCATATAGAGACACCATTATCTTTTAGATACTTAATATTAGTATTGCCCGTAAGAAACCATAGCAATTCATGAATTATTGATTTTAGATGTATTTTTTTTGTAGTTAATAAAGGGAAGCCTTGGTTTAAATCAAACCTCATTTGGTAACCAAAAATTGACAAGGTACCTGTACCAGTTCGATCTTCTTTCTTAACGCCATTGTCTTTTACATAATTTAAAAGATCTAGATATTGTTTCATTTTATTTTTTTGCCAGAATAAAATCTTTAACTAATGAAGTTTTATTATCAAAAACTTCAAATCTCTGATCTATTTTTTCTAAATTAACTAGCTCATCAGGCCTATTTGGCTTTTTACCGATTGCCTCTAGAACTGTCTTTTCAAACTTAGTTGGTAATGCAGTTTCTAAAACTAGCATTGGTGTATCTTTTGATAAATGATCGAGTGATGCTTTAACTCCATCTGCTGTATGTGTATCAATAATGACATCATATTCATCATGAAATTTTTTGATCAACTTAATTCTATTTTCATGTTTACTTGAAGAGGAAATAAAACCGAATATTTTCATTGCATCTATCTTATTTTTATCAAGCTGAAAGGAGCCACCATT
The DNA here is from genome assembly GCA_028247015.1 of Methylophilaceae bacterium. Lineage (GTDB taxonomy): Bacteria > Pseudomonadota > Gammaproteobacteria > Burkholderiales > Methylophilaceae > BACL14. Next base: position 9,256 of record JAOKFJ010000010.1, read on the forward strand.
CTCTATTTTCTTCCAATAATCCCTTAAGGATGGGGCATCTCTGCCTAGAACATCAAAAATAAATCTTTCAAAATTAGATGCCTTTGAAATATCCATTGAAGGGCTTGAAGTTTGAAATGTATCTTTAGGGGAGCGTGGCTGATAATTTCCAGTTTTAAAGAACTCATCAAGAACATCATTTTCATTAGTGGCAACAACTAATTTTCCAATAGGCAAGCCCATCATTCTTGCAATGTGTCCAGCACATATATTTCCAAAATTTCCTGTAGGAACTGTAAAATCTACAGTTTCACTACTTTCATTAGTTACAGATAAATAGCCTTTAAAGTAATATACAATCTGAGCTAAAATTCTTCCCCAGTTAATTGAGTTTACAGCACCAATATTATTATCTTTTTTAAACTGCAGATCATTCGAGACAGCTTTCACAATGTCCTGACAGTCATCAAATACCCCTTTAATTGCAATGTTATAAATATTTTCATCATGCAAGCTAAACATTTGAGCAGCTTGGAATGGGCTCATTGTGCCATGTGGTGAAAGCATAAACACATTAATACCTTTTTTACCTTTCATTGCATATTCAGCTGCTGGACCAGTATCTCCAGATGTTGCTCCTAAAATATTTAACGTTTTATTTTCTTTAACTAGAACATATTCAAAAACATGCCCTAAAAATTGCATAGCAATATCTTTAAAAGCTAGTGTAGGCCCGTTTGAAAGTGATAATAGATATAAGTTATCTTTAAGCTTTAATGTTGGAGTTATATCCTCAGGGCTCTGATTGTGCCGGTTGTATCTAAACGTATCTGAGGTATATGTTTTATTTATAATTTCTAATAAATCATTAGAAGGAATATCATCAATAAATTTTTCAAAAATAGAAAAAGCAAGGTCTTGGTAAGACATAGACCTCATATGGTTTAAATCATTTTCTGTGAATTTTGGATAACTTTTTGGGAGATACAAGCCGCCATCAGGAGCAAGACCACTCAATAAAACATCACAAAAATTTAATTCTGGAGATTTTCCTCTTGTAGAAATATACTTCATAGTTTAATTATCTATTTAATTGTTCAATTCTTAGTTTTACTGCTTTATTCTGACTTTCTGGTAATACTTCAATTTCATTAATTATTTTATTAACATCTCTTTCTATCATAATTGATGTGACTAGAATAATGTCTACCACTTTGTCATCTTCTTGAATCTCTTTTTGAACCATTGCATCAATTGAAATAGAATGTTCAGCAAAAATTTGAGTGATTTTTGCCAAAACTCCAGATTCATTCTTCATTGAGAGTCTTAAATAAAACTCAGAAGTTATATCTTCAATCGAAAGAATTTTCTTTGTTTGAATTTCATCTTTAATAAAGCCTAGAATAGGAATTTGATTTGTACCAGTTAATTCTAGATTTCTCGCTAAATCTATAATGTCAGCCACAACTGCGCTCGCAGTTGGTTCTGCACCTGCTCCAGCGCCGTAATATAAAGTTGGACCAACCATATCACCTTGAACTAATACAGCATTCATAGGGCCATCTACGTTCGCTACTAATCTTTTTTCGGGTATTAATGTTGGGTGAACTCTTAATTCTACAGAGTCATTATTAAATTTAGTTATTCCTAATAATTTAATTTTGTAACCAAGCTCTTCAGCATAAATAATATCTTTTTGATCTAAATTGCTTATACCTTCAATATGCGTTGCTTTAAAATTAATAGGTATTCCGAATGCAATCGAGGCTAAAATTGTGATCTTATGTGCAGCATCAATACCTTCTATATCAAACGTTGGGTCTGCCTCAGCAAAACCTAACTCTTGGGCTTGTTTAAGCGCGACATCAAATGACAAATTATTTTCTTTCATCTCTGTAAGAATATAATTTGTTGTTCCATTCAAAATTCCAGCAATCCATTCAATTTTATTTGCTGCTAGACCTTCTCTTATTGCTTTAACAATTGGTATACCACCGGCAACCGCGGCTTCGTAACATAGATTTACATTATGTTTAGTAGCTAAATTAACCAACTCCTCACCGTGCATAGCAATTAAAGCTTTATTTGCAGTAACAACATGTTTATTATTTTTTATTGCTTCCTCAACTAAATCCTTAGAAATTCCTGTGCCACCTATTAATTCAACAACTATATGAATATTTTTATCTTTGACAAGATCAAAAGCATCTTCAAAAATTAAGGTTTTATCATCAGCTACCTCTTTTGCTCTTTTTGTATCTTTTTCAGCTAAAGCAAAAACAATAATCTCTTTTCCAGTTTTTCGATAAATTTCAGCGAAATTTTCTTTCAAAACCTTATAAGCACCGCTGCCTACTGTTCCAGCACCAATTAAACCAATATTTATTTTATTTTGCATTTTTTACTTTCTGTAATCTGTTAAATATTCTGAAAATCTATCAATAGCAATTTTCAATTCGTCCATATTTGGAAGAAATACCATCCTAATATGATTATTATCATCCCAATTAAAACCGCTGCCCTGCACCATTAAAACTTTTTTTTCCTTTAAAACATCAAGAACAAAATCCTGATCATCTCTTATTGGATATACTTTTGGATCAAGCCTAAAAAATAAATACATTGCAGCAGCTGGTTTAACACAAGTTACTCCAGGAATATTACTTATCATTTTATATGCTAGTTCTCTTTGCTTGAATAAACGGCCTGTTGGCGCAACTAGATCATTTATACTTTGATGGCCCCCTAAAGCAGTTTGTATTGCGAGTTGGCCAGGAACATTTGCACATAATCGCATAGATGCAAGGATATTAAGGCCCTCTAAATAATCTTTTCCTTTTGCTTTATTTCCAGAGAATACTAACCAACCAGCTCGATAACCACATGCACGATAATTTTTTGATAACCCATTCAATGTTACAAATAAAATATCATCTGCTAAGGATGCAATAGAAGTATGCTTACGACCATCATATAAAACCTTATCGTATATCTCATCAGAAAATACAATCAAATTATGAATTCTTGCTAACTCAATTATCTCTTCTAACAATTCATCTGAATAAAGTGCTCCTGTTGGATTGTTTGGATTTATCACGAGAATTGCTCGTGTTTTTTTTGTAATTTTTGATTTAATATCATTAATGTCAGGAAACCAATCTGCGCTCTCATCACATATATAATGAACAGGCTTACCTCCTGCTAATGTTACTGCTGCAGTCCATAATGGGTAATCAGGTTTAGGGATGAGAACTTCGTCATCGTTGTTAATAAGGCCTTGCATAGCCATAACTATTAACTCCGAAACTCCATTCCCTAAAATAATATCGTCAACATCAACATCTTTAATACCTTTTTCTTGGGTGTAATGCATAACAGCTTTTCTAGGCTCAAAAAGACCATAACTCTCTGTATATCCGGAAGATTTGTTGATATTTCGAATAACATCCTGTGTTATTTCATCGGGCGCCTCAAAACCAAACTCTGCAGGATTGCCAATATTGAGCTTGATAATACGATGTCCCTCTTCTTCCATTTGCTTAGCATGAGCCAAAATAGGCCCACGAATGTCGTAACAAACATTATTTAGCTTTTTAGATTTAAGAACTGGGATCAAAATATTTATTACCAATTAAATGTTTAAAAATTATTTATTATCTTACCTTTTATAAATTTTTTGTGGAGAAGATTAATGTCGCATTTACTCCACCAAAACCAAAACTATTGGACATAGCAGTTTGAATTTTTTCTTGCTTTTTTTCAACAAGAATTGGTAAACCCTTTCCTGCTGGATCAATCTGATCGACATTAAGAGATGGAGTTAAAAAGCTCTTATCCATCATAATTAAACTATAAATTGCCTCGTTTGATCCTGCTGCACCCAAAGCATGTCCAGACAATGATTTAGTTGAAGCTATGGCCGGAATTTTTCCATACTCATTTTTTCCAAACACCATTTGAATTGCATCAAGTTCTGCAGAATCACCAACTGGAGTACTTGTTCCATGTGCGTTAATATAATCTACGTCTTTTGTTTTATTCTCCATTAGCGCCATTTTCATACATCGCTGAGCACCCTCACCGCTTGGTGCAACCATATCATGACCATCAGAAGTCGCACCATAACCAACAACCTCAGCATAAATTTTAGCACCACGAGCTTTAGCGTGTTCATACTCTTCAAGCACAAGTATGCTGCCACCCCCTGAAATAACGAACCCATCTCTATCAACGTCAAAAGTTCTTGATGCTTTTTCTGGTTCAGCATTATATTTTGATGACATTGCACCCATAGCATCAAACAAATAGCTCATGGTCCAATGCTCTTCTTCAGCTCCACCTGCAAATATAATGTCTTGTTTTCCCATTTGAATTTGCTCATAAGCGTTACCAATACAATGAGCACTCGTTGAACATGCAGATGTAATTGCATAATTTATACCTTTAATTTTTGCTCCTGTCGCTAAACAGGCTGAGACACCATTAGACATTGTTTTTGTTACCATGTAAGGGCCTACTCTTCGAATACCTTTTTCTTTTAGTATTTCTGATCCATGAAGCATACTTTCAGTTGATGTTCCTCCAGCCCCAACAATAATTCCTGTTCTGATATTAGACACTAGAGCTTCAGGCAATTTAGCATCACTAATAGCTTCTTGCATTGCTATCCAAGCATATGCATGCCCCTTTGCCATAAATCGCAATAACTTTCTATCAATTAATTCTTCAACATTAATATTGATAGATCCTGCAACTTGAGATCTTAAGCCATGAGACTCATACTCCGGCTGAAAAGTGACTCCAGATTTAGCATCTTGAAGGCTTTTCTCTACCTCAGAAACATTATTTCCTAAGCTAGAAACAATCCCCATACCAGTTATAACAACTCTTTTCAATTGACTGCCCTCTTAGAAATTATCTGTTGAAGTAAACAATCCCACCTTAAGGTCAGTTGCCTCATAAATAGTGCGACCGTCTACCTCTAATCTTGCATCAGCAATACCCATTACAAGCTTCCTAATAATGACTCTCTTTAAATCTATAATATAAGTAATTTTCTTTGCTGTGGGTAACACCTGTCCGGTAAATTTTACCTCGCCGCTTCCCAAAGCCCGACCTCTTCCTTGTCCACCTCTCCAGCCTAAATAAAAACCAACTAACTGCCACATTGCGTCAAGCCCAAGACATCCTGGCATTACAGGATCTCCTTCAAAGTGACACTGGAAAAACCATAGGTCTGCCGTAATATCCATTTCAGCGGTAATCTGCCCATTATTAAACTCTCCTCCATCTTCCTTAATACTAGTGATACGATCAAACATAAGCATAGGGGGGAGTGGAAGTTGAGCATTATTCTCTCCAAATAACTTACCTTGCCCGCACTCAATCAATTCTTTATTTGTATAGCTATTTTTTTTCATTATTTGTTAAATATTTCCATATATTTTTGTTAATTGAATGGACATGCAACTTAAACTATTTTTGCCAGTCTTTACCGTATACTTTAACTAGATTATAGTTGATTAAAAATTTAGTAATTTCTTAGGAATATATCACAATGAGCGACCAAAATCTGACTGAATGGCGAAAACTTGCCTTAACTTTAGAAGGTGAAGTTAATAAGGTAATCGTTGGGCAAGAAGGTCCAATAAAACTAATTACAACCTCAATATTTGCAAGGGGCCACGTACTACTAGAAGGAGATGTTGGTGTTGGTAAAACAACACTCTTAAAAGCTTTTGCTAGGTCAATTGGTGGTGGTTATGAACGAATAGAGGGCACTATTGATCTTATGCCAAATGATCTGATTTATCATACCTATCTAGGCGAAGATGGAAAGCCGCATGTAAGTAATGGTCCCATTCTTAAATCAGGAGAAGACTTGTCGATATTTTTCTTTAATGAGATTAATCGAGCAAGACCACAAGTACATTCACTTCTACTTCGAATAATGGCAGAGAAAACATTATCTGCATTTAATAATGAATTTAAGTTTCCACATTTAATTGTTTTCGCTGATAGAAATCAAGTTGAAAAAGAAGAAACTTTTGAAATTCCATCAGCTGCAAGAGATAGATTTATGATGGAAATTCCAATTGCAATTCCACAGATAGATAAATTAATGACTAGCCTTGTGTTTGATACAAAATTTCATGACGCAGATAAATTAATTGAGGAAGCCAAGGAAAAGGTTTTTAAATTTGATAAGCTCAATGAAGTATCTAAAAATATTCAAGAAAATGTTAATGCAACTGATGCACTTAAAACTTACTCACTGAACTTATGGAAGGCCACCAAAAATCCTGGACTTTATGACATCAAGATTAGTGGAATAGACGTCAATCGACTAATTATTTCCGGTGCAAGTCCAAGGGGTATAAGTATGATGATGAAATGTGCACGAGTAAACGCATGGATGGATAATCGTACATCAGTTCTGCCTGAAGATATTCATGCAGTATTTCATGAAACAATTGCTCATAGATTAGTCTTTAATCCAGTCTACGAACTCAGAAGGACTGAGATTGCTAAAGAATTAACCCAAGAGATCATCAAAAAAGTTAGCGCTCCATAGATGGAATTTTTTCAAGATACATTTGATTACCATATAAATTGGAAATCTACAGGGCACCACCCAGGGCAGCATAAAAGCGCTCAAAGAGGAATGGGAATTGAATTTGCTGGTCATGCAACACTTTTAGATTATCCAGACCCAAGGCGAATTGATATTCGTCAGACAATACGGGACCCATTTGAGCAAATTCAGGTAAGGATATTTAACCAAAGAAGTGCCACTCCAGTTATGATATTTACTGACTTATCAGCTAGTATGAATTTTGGTTATCAAAAAACTAAACTCAAACATGCTGCTGAGATTGGATCAATAATAACTAATTCAGTTTCAGCCAAAAGTGATGCAATTGGATTTATAGGGATTGAGGATAATATCAATCCAGAATGGGTGGCACGTCTATCTTACAAGCCATACAGAACTGAACACCTTATCAATCGACTAAGTAATTACCGAGCAAAAAAAGGTGGTCATCGGGGCATAAAATCTGTCTACCAGTTTTTACCTAGAGATAAAACATTAATATTTTTTATATCAGACTTTCATATGCCAATTGAAGATATTAAAGAAAGTTTTTCACTCCTAAGCAAACATCAAGTTGTCCCAATTGTATTATGGAATAAAAGTGAATATGAGAATCTTCCAAACTTCGGCATTCTGACGGTAAATGATCCAGAGTCAGGGGAGGAGTCAACAATGCTATTAAGGAAAAATATGAAGAAACGTATTCAAGAAAATTTTAATGAAAGAAAAAAATTACTTGAAAAAACTTTTATAGGTCTTAATTCTCCTGCATTTTTTGTTGGTGAAAAATTTAACCCTCTTCAAATGACAGAATATTTTAACGAGTACTTCCATGCATAAATTTTTTAGTATTTTATTATTTTTTTCAGTAATGGGTTTAAATGCCTATGAAGATCCTAATAAATTTAAGGATGTTGATCCAAAATTTATTGAGCTAGCAATTATTGAACCTAAGCAACGAGTTGGCTACACCGTGGGTGATATTATTGATAGAGATATTACGATTTTAATAAAAAAACCTTACCAATTAATTGAAGAGTCATTGCCAATTGTAGGCTACGAAAAAAGATACCGAGGGCAATTACTTGGCATGACTCTTAGGGATATTCAATTTAATAAAAAAAATACTGAAGATTCAATTACATATAAAATTTCATTAAAATACCAAATATTTACTAATAACGTTGTGGCTAAACCTGCTTTTATTACAGCAGACTATTATCGCTTAATTAACCCAGCAGAGCCTGACAAAATAGTTAAGGTTAGAATCCCTGAGCTTACTATAGCAACTTCGCCTATAGCTATTTTTGGGGCTGTGAAAGTTGAAGATGATATGAGTACGTTTCGTGGTCCATTATCAATCGAAACAATTTCAAGTAAAATGAAAGTTCAATATGGAGCTATTGGCTTTGTTATTAGTATTCTTACTTTATTTTATATATATAGTAGATATACATGGTTTCCAAAGCAAAGTAGATTCTTTAGTTACATATACCGAAAATACAAAAAATCAAATCCCAATGAAAAAGAAATAGAAAGTTTTATTTCAGCCCTTCATCATGGGTTTAACCAAACAATTAATCAGGCATTATTTATAAACAATAAAGAGGAGCTTTTTAAAAAAAATAATAGCTTCAAGTATATAGAGTCTGAAATTGATGATTTTTTTAAATTATCTAAAGCAATAAATTTTGAAAAAAAAACCAACTTTAATCAGGAAGAAGCCTGTGCATGGCTTGTTATATTTTCACTGCACTGCCGAATGTGCGAGCGCAGCCTGATTGTCGACTCAGGTGATATTAAAAAATTAGGTTTTAAATGAATTTCATAGCGCCCTGGTTTTTATTCTTTCTTCCTTTAGCCCTTGCTCCATTTATACTTGGGCAGGCAACTCCTCATATTTACTCATGGTCTCAGATGATTCCTATTGATTGGGCCTCAAAAATAATTGGGTGGCTATTAAAATTATTAGCGAGCTTTATCATTGCGCTTCTTGTTTTAGCTCTTTCTCAGCCTTTCTCAAATCAAATGACAGTTGAAAAGATTGGTGAAGGCGCACAAATTGGATTAGTGTTGGATAGGAGTGCCTCAATGGATGATCCGTTTGCTAGTGCTGAGTCATCTGAGAAGGCTGGAGAGACAAAATCGGCAGCTGCTAGTAGACTTATTATCGATTTTTTTAATTCTCGCACTAATGACATGGTTGGAGTTATTACATTTAGTAACTCGGCTATGTTTATCCTACCTCTCACTCAAAATAAAGATGCAATAAAAGCTGCAGTTAATGCTACTGCAGGGAATGCATTATTTCAAACAAATATAGGTGCAGGCCTAACAAGTAGTGCTGAATTATTTAATGGAGTTGCTGACTCAGGCTCAAGAGCAATTATACTTGTATCTGATGGTGCAGGTCGTATAGATGCAAATACACAACAGAAGATAAGAGACTGGTTTGATCGTTTTCAAATTGGTCTATATTGGATCGTATTAAGGCAACCAGATGGCATTAGTATTTTTGATGAAAATTACGTAAACGATCAAATGCTTCAATACAAAAGAGATGACGACCCACTTCCTCCAGCTTTGGAATTATACGAGTACTTCAAAACATTTAGATCACCGTTTCAAGCTTTTGAGGCTGAAGATCCAAAGTCTCTTGAAAAAGCAATCAGTGAAATTAATCTTAAAGAAAAAAAACCTATTGTATATACCGAAATTATTCCCGGTAAAAATTACTCCTTAATTTTATTAATTACTGCATTTATAATGTCCTTTGTTCTTTTAATATTGAAATTTCTTGAGGTAAAATCTTTCAGATGAATATACAAAACTTTTTTAGTGTTAAAAAATTAACGTACTTTGCTATTCTAATTCTTTTAATAAGTAGCTTTTTAATTCTCTCATCCTTATTTAATATTTATCAAATAACTAAATTTAATGAGAATATTCGAAATGGAGTGTCGCCACAGGTTTTTAGTCAAAGTTTTGAAGCTAGATTTTCAACAGCTTACTGGCTTGCGAAAAAGGGAACTTTCAAGGAGTCAACAATTCTCTTCAATAATCTTTTAACAGAGGCAAATGAAGAACAAAAGTCAGCAGTTCAACATAATATTGGAAATATATTTTTTCTTAGGGGATTGATGATTATGGGCACTAGTATGGATGCAAGGCCCGAAGCCGAATACCTACTAAGACAAGCAAAAAAGTCTTATATTCAATCTATTAAGGCTAGCAATGTGCACTGGGATACTAAACATAATCTAGATCGATTGCTCACTATGCTTCCTTCTGATCCGACTCCAGGTGTTGGTGACTCAGATTCTCCCGGCCTAATCATGGGAAATATTCCAGTCGGTCTCCCATGAAATTAATAATAAAAAAAATAAAAGAAGACAAAAATCTTCTAATGCTTTTATTAGCAGTTCTTTCTATAGCTATTGCAATTGCCAATCCATCAATTCCCTTCAAACGAGATATATATAACTATATCTTTGTTGTAGACATCTCTCAGAGTATGAATACAGAAGATATGATTCATAACGATAAAAATGTTTCTAGATTAGATTACACCAAAGTAACACTCCGTAAAGTTTTAGAACAATTACCATGTAAAACCAAGGTTAGTATTGGTATGTTCGCAGGAGTTAGTGTTGCAGCAACCTATACCCCTATAGAAATATGCACAAACTTTAGTGCAATTAATACAACAATCGACCATTTAGATTGGCGTTCTACATGGTCTGGAAATACTCGTATTAGAGAGTCACTAGTTAATCTCGCAAGGTTAATTAGAAGCTTTCCTGAGTCTGCTCAAGTTATTTACTTTACCGATGGTGAGGAAGCACCAAGATTACATGTTTTTAATTCTCGTGATTTAACTCAGTTTCAAGGAGGTAATGATTGGTTATTTGTAGGTATTGGTTCTGATGAGGGAGCTCCTATCCCAAAATATGATAGTAAAAATCAATTAATTGGCTATTGGGCTAATGATAGTTTTGCTCTTCAACCAGGAATTGCACAAATCTCTCAGGGGAATATTGGGACTCGAAACGATAGTGTAGCTATTGGAGAAAGTGACCGATATATATCTAAACTTGATGAGAAATATTTAGTTAGTATTGCAAAAGAAATAAATGGCACATACATCAAAGGTGATAGTTCAGAAAAAATCTTATCTGAAATGAAAAAACAAAAAGCAGCATGGCGCGATCAATCTCAGCTACCACTTCGAAATTTCTTCGCTTTTTTAGCTCTAATTCTTTTTTGTCTTCGGTTTTTTTCAATTAAAAAAATAAAAAAAATACTTACAAATAAACTTTATGCAAAAATTTAAAACTTTTATATTCAACCTCAAGCAACTCAGTGTGCTTTCAGTCAGTGGTAATGATGCACTTACATTTCTTCAGGGTCAGCTTACTAATGATATCTCGCTAGCTACCTCAACTAAATCTATTCATGCTGGTTTTTGTAATCCAAAAGGCCGTTTATTAGCTTTTTTTCATATCATTAAGTATCTCGACAGTTACCTTCTATTTTTTCCTGAATCTATTGCAGAAAATATTACAAAAAAATTATCAATGTATATCCTAAGGTCTGATGTTAAATTAGAGCTTAATCCTGATAGATTAATGTATTTTGGTTTATACACAAATAATCCCAGCGGAGAATTAGATTTATTAAATAATTTACCAAAAAATGAAATGGAATCTGTAGATGCAAAGTCTTTAATTGTAACTAAACTTTATAGCGATGGGTTAAGGTTAATTATTGTAGGTGATAAAAATAATTGTAATAATTTCGTTGGAAATAATTCTGATGCATTTGAAAAAGAAAAGTTTAATGTTTGGGCTGCACATAATATTGAATCAGGTATTCCAAATATCTTTAATGAAACACAGGAGACATTTATTCCACAATCAATTAATTTAGATATCATCGGTGCTATTAATTTTAAAAAAGGTTGTTACACCGGACAAGAAATTGTTGCACGTACTCATTATTTAGGAAAACCAAAAAGAAGAATGTATAGAGCATCCTTCCAGGGCCAGGGCGAGGTTCAGATTTTGCATGGAGATATTATATTAAACAAAGAGGTCGCAGTTGGTCACGTTGTCGATGCCGCAAATACAGGCAATAGTAGCTTTGTACTACTGATTGAAGTACGTATTGATTCTGATTTAAATAATCTTACTCTTAATGGAATTAATCTAAACATTGGTCAGTCTGAAATAGAACAATTTAGTGCTTCATAGAATATTTTTACGGCTCAGATTTATTGATCACTTGAAAATAAATTTCACCTTTTTTTACCATACCTAGCTCCTCTCTTGCTTTTTCCTCTATGGCATCTGTTCCATTTTTTAAATCATTTACTTCCGCTCTTAATGCATCATTTTGTTTTTTTAACTCAACATTAATTTCTTTTTGAGCCTGATACTCATTTGATAACTTGAAAACATTATACCAACCAGCTTTTCCAGCCCACAATGGATACTGAATTAGAATAAGCAATAAGATAAAAATAGCGGTTAATGATTTCACTTTTTTTTATTAATTTGGTAAAAAGCAGATAATCCAGCATATGCAGTTTTATTGTCTAGATATTCTTCAATTCTTAAAAGTTGATTATATTTTGCAATTCTCTCAGAGCGAGACATCGAACCAGTTTTAATTTGCATAGCATTCGTTGCCACAGCTAAATCTGCAATTGTTGTATCCTCTGTCTCTCCAGAACGATGAGAGATAACAGAGGTATAACCTGCTTTCTTTGCCATCCTTATAGTTTCAAATGTTTCTGTTAGTGTTCCAATTTGATTTACTTTGATTAATACAGAATTTGCTATTTTCTTTTCAATTCCTTCTTTAAGAATTTTAGGGTTTGTTACAAATAAGTCGTCTCCTACTAGCTGAACATACCTTCCTAATCTTTCTGTATGGATTTTCCAGCCCTTCCAATCAAACTCGCTCATACCGTCTTCTATACTAATAATTGGATATTTATTACACCAAACTGCTAAATACTCTGACATTTCCGAAGAATTTAAGGATAAATTTTCTGAACCTAAAAAATAATTATCATTCTTATAAAATTCTGTACTTGCACAATCAAGCCCCAAAAATACCTGTCGACCAGGCTCATACCCAGCCATCTCAATTGATTCCATAATCAATTGCAATGCAGCCTCATTTGAGTTCAAATTAGGCGCAAATCCTCCTTCATCTCCTACGGTTGTAGCCAAATTATTTTTATTTAAAATTTTCTTAAGGGTATGAAAAATTTCTGCACCACATCTAATAGCATCTGAAAACGTTGGAAGTCCAGCAGGTATAATCATAAATTCTTGGATATCAACATTGTTTTCGGCATGTGCTCCACCATTTATAATATTCATCATTGGAGTGGGCAGACTATATGGGCCATTAGGATTTAAAAATTCGAATAAGTACTTTTTTTGACTAACAGCAGCAACATGTGCAGCAGCCATTGATACGGCAAGGATAGCATTTGCACCTAAATTAGACTTATTTTCTGTTCCATCCAATTCGAGCATAATATTATCTATGTCTTCTTGATTCTCTACGGACTTACCTTTTAAGGCTGGAGTAATAATTTTATTAATATTACTAATCGCTTTCGTCACACCCTTGCCATCGTATAAATCTTTATTGTTGTCTCTAAGTTCAATGGCCTCTTTACTTCCAGTTGATGCCCCTGATGGAACTGATGCTCTAGCAATTGATCCATCATTCAGCCCCACTTCTGCCTCAACGGTTGGGTTTCCTCGCGAGTCTATAACCATTCGTGCTTGAATATTTTTTATTATGGTCATTTTTACTTCCTGACTAAAATATTTTCTTTGATTTAACTATGTAATCAAGTTCTTTAAGGACCTCAAGTAATGCTTTCATGCGACCTAAAGGAACTGCGTTAGGACCATCCGATAAAGCTTCTTTTGGGTTCGGATGTGTTTCCATAAAAATTCCTGATATTCCACAAGAGACTGCTGCCCTTGCTAAAAGAGGAACGAATTCGCTTTGCCCGCCACTCCTATCCCCTTGGCCCCCAGGTTGCTGAACAGAATGTGTAGCATCGAAAACTACAGGGCAGTTAGTTTCTCTCATAATTGATAAACTCCTCATATCTGAAACCAATGTATTGTAACCAAAAGAGGCTCCTCTTTCACAAACCATAATATTATCTTTTCCACCGTTTGCATCCTTAGCTTTTTGAGCTACTTGTTTCATATCATGGGGAGCTAGAAATTGTCCTTTTTTTATATTAACTGGTTTACCTGATTTTGCTACAGCCGAAATAAAGTCAGTTTGTCGACACAAAAAAGCTGGTGTTTGAAGGACATCGACAACACTTGCAACTGCTTCAATTTGAGATACATCATGTATGTCGGTTAAAATAGGTACTTCTATTTGTTTTTTTACTAAATCTAAAATTCTCAGGCCTTCATCTATACCAAAACCTCTGAATGTTTTATTTGAACTTCTATTTGCTTTATCGAATGAAGATTTAAAAATAAAAGAGATACCTAAATCATCACACATTTCTTTTAGGCTTCCAGCAACATCTATAGTCATTGATTCTGACTCAATAACGCAAGGTCCTGCTATTAGAAATAAAGGCTCGTCTAGACCTGCTTTGAAGTGGCATAATTTCATTATTTAACCTTTTTTATAAGATAATGCAGCATTAATAAATGATAAGAATAATGGGTGGGAAACTTTTGGGTTTGACGTAAATTCTGGGTGAAATTGACAACCAAAGAACCATGGATGATCATCTTTTGAGAGCTCTATGATTTCACACAGATTCTCAGATGGCGTTCTAGATGAAACCACTAAGCCTGCCTGAATTAATTTATCTACATATAAATTATTAACTTCATAGCGATGTCGGTGTCTTTCATTTACTTCAGAACCATAAATATCATAAGCCAAAGTATCTTTTACTATTGGAGCTTTTTGAGCCCCTAATCTCATTGTTCCGCCAAGATCTGAATTTTCATTCCTCCTTATCAATTCCCCTTTAGAGGTTTTCCATTCAGCTAATAATCCAACAACTTTATGATTCGTATTATCATCAAATTCTGTACTATTAGCATTAGTAAGTGCTGCTTTATTGCGGGCATATTCTACAACTGCTAATTGCATACCTAGACAAATACCTAAGAATGGAATATTATTTTCTCTTGCAAATTGAATTGCTTTTATTTTACCTTCGGTACCTCTGACTCCAAAACCACCAGGTATTAAAATTGCATCAACATTTTTTAATTCATCAATTCCTTTCTGTTGAATTTTTTCAGAATCAATAAAGTGAATTTTAACTTTAGCATTATTATGAAAACCTGCATGAATAAGTGCTTCAGTTAATGACTTATACGACTCAGTTAAATGTACATACTTACCAACAAATGCAATATTCACTAACTCATTAGCTCCATCAAGCAACTTTATAACTTTTTTCCACTGCACAAGGTCAGCTTTCTTTGGTTTTATATTTAGTTTTTCACAAACAATCACATCCATTGACTGTTCATGCAACATCATTGGGATGCGATAGATAGAGTCTGAATCAGTAGCTGAAATAACTGCATTAGTTGCTACATTTGTAAATAAGGCAATTTTATCTCTTTCCTCTTGCGGAATAGGTCGCTCTGAACGGCACAATAAAATATCTGGCTGAATACCAATCTCTCTCAATTCTTTTACAGAGTGCTGAGTGGGTTTTGTCTTAAGCTCTCCAGCTGTTGCAATCCAAGGTAGAAGAGTTAAATGTATATAGCAAACATTATCCCTACCTTCCTCAAAACCCATTTGCCGAATGGCTTCTAGAAAAGGAAGGGATTCAATATCCCCAACCGTTCCCCCAACTTCGATGATTGCAATATCAGAACCTCTAGCTCCATTTTTTATATGGAGTTTTATCTCATCAGTAATATGAGGAATTATCTGAACTGTTTTTCCGAGATACTCCCCTTTTCTTTCTTTCTTAATAACGCTATCGTAGATCTGACCTGTTGTGAAATTATTCTTCTTTGTCATTTTTGAAGAAATAAATCGCTCATAATGCCCCAAATCTAGATCAGTTTCTGCGCCATCATTAGTTACATAAACCTCCCCATGCTGAAAGGGGCTCATTGTTCCAGGGTCGACATTAATATAGGGATCAAGTTTTAGCATCGTTACATTTAGGTCACGAGACTCTAGAATAGCCCCGAGACTAGCGGCAGAAATACCCTTACCAAGAGAGGAAACTACACCGCCAGTTACAAAAACATATTTGGTCATTAGAGGGCATCTTTAAAAATTTGCTGACGGTATATTATTTTACTTTAAAGCATTACGTCTCACAACGAATAGTTTAATCTTTTCGCCATTCACCATAATTTTTAAATTTATCAATAACCTCACACATTTGTCTATCATTTAGTAACTTTGGAGTACCAATCATTTTTGCTTGAACATAAACTTGTGCAAGATGCTCAACCTCAATGGCAATATTAGTAGCTTCATTTAAATCTTTTCCTATTGCAATCATGCCGTGATTAGATATTAGGCACGCTTTTCTTTGCTTTATTGCAACAATAATATTGTTAGATAATTCCTGCGTCCCAAATAATGCATATTCAGAGCATCTAATAGAGTCCCCGCCAGCAACTGCTATCATGTAATGAAAAGGGGGAATACTCTCGCCTAAGACGCTTAAGGTACTTGAAAAAACCGAATGAGTATGGACTATTGCATTAATATCATCTCTTGAAGCATAAATGTCTCGATGAAAGAGCCATTCGGATGATGGTTTATGATTATTTTTTGATTTAATAATATCGCCATTAATACCTACTTCCACCATTGCATCTGCATCTAAATTCTCTAAATTAATACCGCTGGGCGTTATAATAAAGGCATCATTACCTCTACAGCTAAGGTTTCCTGTCGCCCCATGATTCAAGCCTTTTCGATTTAATATTAATGAGGATTGAAGCAAACCTTCTTCTTGCACCATGTCTTTTTTCATAATAAAAGTGCCCCTATAGAATCAGGATTATAACTTCCTTTCTCACAAATTATTTTAGAAATAAATTCAGGAGGCGTTATATCAAAAGCTGGATTATATGCATTAGACATGCCAATTTTAACCTCTGAAATAATCCCATTACTATTCAACCCCTTAATTCTGAGTAATTCATTAGGGTCTCTGCACTCTATCTCAAATGGCTGATTCTTACCTATGAATTTTTTGTCTACAGTGCTCAATGGGGCAGCTACGTAAAAAGGAATATCATGAGCCTTTGCTGCTAATGCTTTTAAATAGGTTCCGATCTTATTACAGACCTGTCCATCTATTGATATACGATCAGCCCCGACTATTACACAATCAACTTTATTCTGCTGCATTAATAGCCCTCCCGTATTATCTGAAATAATAGTATGAGGGATTTTAGCTTGAGTTAACTCCCATGCTGTTAGGTTCATACCTTGATTTCGAGGTCTAGTTTCATCGACCCACACATGAATATCAATACCTTCCTCAACTGCTTGGTATATAGGGCTTAGAGCAGTTCCATTATCAATAGTAGCTAGCCAACCAGCATTACAGTGAGTTAAAATGTTAAGGGGAGAACTTTTTATCTGTTTTAATAATGGTAAGCCTGCCCTCCCAATATTAATATTAGTTTTAATATCATCTTCAGCTAATTGATTAGCATAAAACCATGCAGTTTTTGCTCTATCCTTAGCGTTAATGGTTTTTAGGTGTTCTAGCATTTTTTCTACAGCCCATGCTAAGTTTACTGCAGTAGGTCTTGACTCTTTGAGAGCAAAGGCAGCGTCCATAAGTGACTGATTTGAGGGGTCGTTATTCATTTCAAGTGCAATGCCGAAAGCAGACGTTACTCCAATTAAAGGCGCACCTCTGACTTTCATAAATTTGATAGCCTGAATAACATCTTTTAGGCTCTTAAGTTCAATCAATTTAAATTTAAATGGTAAGGCAGTCTGATCAATTATTGTCACTCTAGTGAGGTCGCTAGAGGCTTCTATCGTCCTATGAGATTTTCCTTCAACAACCATAATTAATCCTAAGTAAAATTATCATATTTCATCCACAATATCTGTGGATAACATTGTGAATTAAAGTTATATAAATTTGCAAGCATTGAATTATAAAGGAGTTTTTTTAAACGCCCAATTTTTAATCGTTAAAAAAACCATTTAAAAACAATAACTTATTATATGTCATTGAGAACACTAGTTTTTTTCTCAAATGTTAATGTAAGTGTTGAGGTCATGTGCATAACTTACCTAACATTGGCAGTGCTTGAGAAGTATTCTTACTGATTATTTTAGCCATTTTATGCGGATCAAGGCCTCTTATTTGAGCCAAAAATGTTCCAATTTTTTCTAATTCTTTAGGTTGGTTCTGCTGGGTTTTTTCCAACCAAAATGGGGGCATATCCGGGGCATCAGTTTCAAGAACAATAGACTCAATTGGAAGTTCTTTTGCTAATCTCTGAATATGTTTAGCTCTAGGATAAGTCATCGCTCCACCAAAACCTAATTTAAATCCCAAATCAATAAATTGATGTGCTTGTTGATTACTACCATTAAATGCATGCGCTATCCCTCCTTTTACCCTATACCGGCGAAGATACTTTAACACAAGATCAATAGCATTTCGTGTATGCAAAATTACTGGTAAATCGAAATTAATAGCAATCTCTAATTGCGAAGCTAAAAAATATTCCTGTTTTTTAATATTATCTTTTTTAGCAAAGAGGTCTATTCCAATTTCACCAATTGCTACTGGTAAGCTATTTTTAACACACTCTGCCAACCTATGAAGATCACTATCATCAATTTCATCTATATACATTGGATGAAAGCCTAATGCGTAAAAAAGGCTATCGTCTTGCCCAGCTAAATCAACGACCTGTGATAAATTTTTTGGGCTAACAGAGGGAATAACAATATTAGTTACTTGAGAATTTTTTGCAGACTTTATTGTTTTTTTAATTATTTGTGCAGGAAAAAAATCTAAGTGGCAATGACTATCAATCCACATGCTATCTTATCACTCTGGACTGTATTCTGAGATCACAACCAATACTCCTAACATCATGCAGTTTTAGATGAATTTTATTTTCAATTGACTTTAGAATAGGATTATTAAACATAGGGTTTGCATTCCCTCCCAGCAAAATTGGGGCAATATAAGTTATTAATTCATCTATTAGGTTTAATTCCAGCATTGAACCATTTAAATCTGGTCCTGCCTCAACCCATAGGTCATTAATTTCTATTTCAGCTAAATACTCCATAAGTTTATAGAGGTTAATTTTTTTCTTATGCAATGGTAAACAAAGGGTATTAACTTTAGAGTCTATTAATGATTTAAGCTTATTTTTTGGATCCCGTCCATAAACTAATAATATATTTTCTTGGGTTAGTATTTTAGAATTAAGATTAATGGAGAGGTTACTATCTAAAATTATTCTTAATGGTTGTTGTTTCGAAGATACATGTCGTACCGTTAAATTTGGGTTGTCATAGTTTACTGTTCCTACTCCGGTTAAAATTGCACACGCCCTATCTCTCCAAGCCTGAACATCTCTTCTTGAGTCCTCAGATGAGATCCATTGGCTCTCTCCGCTTGCTAGACTTGTCCTTCCATCAATCGAAGCAGCAATTTTTGAGCGTATATAAGGACGACTTAAAGTCATTCTAGAAATAAAGCCCAGATTAATTTCTGTTGCCTGTTCTAATAATATACCTGTAATAACTTCAATATTATTTTCTCTTAAAATCGAAATTCCTTTCCCTCTGACTAAAGGATTCGGGTCTTCCATTGCGATAAAAACTCGCTTAATTCCTGCTGATACAATACTTTTAATACAAGGTGGAGTTTTTCCATAATGGGCACAAGGCTCTAGAGTGACATACAAATCAGCGTTTCTAGAAAGGTCTCCAGCCTCTTCAAGTGCTATTATTTCAGCGTGCCTACCACCTGCTTTTGAGTGATAGCCTTGGCCAACAATATTGCTCCCTTGAACGATAACGCAGCCGACATATGGGTTAGGTTTTGTTTTGCATAAACCTTTAACAGCCAGACTAAGTGCCTGACTCATAAAGCTATAAATCAGTGATTCATCTTTCAACGGTTAATTAAGATCCTTAATGGCATTATTGAAGTCCTCAACATCAGAAAAACTTCTATAAACTGAAGCAAATCTTATGTAGGCTACCTTATCCAATTTCTTTAATTCGTACATAACTAGAGCCCCTAGATCTCTCGAGGAAATTTCCCTTTCACCATTAGCTAAAATTTTAGTTACAATACTTTCCACAGCCTGATCGATAAATTCAACCGGAACAGGTCTTTTGTGAAGCGCCCTTGTAAATGAATGTAATAATTTATCCCTACTGAACTCTTCTCTTTTTCCGTCTTGTTTTACAACTTGTGGAAGAGATAACTCTATATGCTCATAAGTTGTAAATCTTTTTTCACAGTCAGAACAGCGCCGTCTGCGCCTAATAGAATTACCTTGCTCATTGACTCGCGAATCAATAACTTGAGTATCATCTTCTGAGCAAAATGGACATTTCATAAATAATTAGCCATAGACAGGAAATTGTTTAGTAAGTTGGTTTACTTTTCCTTTTATCAATTCTATATTGCTTTCATTCTCTGGTTGATCTAATGCATCTGCAATAAAATCTGCCACCATTTTAGATTCCTTCTCCTTAAATCCTCTAGTGGTTATTGCTGGAGTTCCTAAACGAATTCCTGATGTAACAAAGGGACTCTCTGGATCATTTGGTATTGAATTTTTATTTACTGTTATATGTGCTTTACCTAAAAGAAGGTCTGCAGCTTTTCCAGTTAATTTTTGCTTTCTTAAATCTACTAAAAATACGTGTGATTCAGTTCGACCCGATATAATTTTATAGCCTCGAGCTTGGAGCGAAGTTACCATTGCCTGAGCATTTTTAATTACTTGCGCTTGGTATGTTTTAAATTCTGGTTTTAACGCCTCTTTAAAAGCAATAGCTTTTGCAGCAATAACATGCATTAATGGGCCACCTTGAATAGCAGGAAATACGTAGGAATTTATTATCTTCTCAAATTCAGGCTTTGCTATTATAAAGCCCCCGCGAGGTCCCCGCAGTGACTTATGGGTTGTAGAAGTAACAAAATCTGCATATGGGACTGGATTTGGGTAAGCATGACCTGCTACCAATCCTGAATAATGAGCTACATCCACCATAAAATAGGCCCCTACTTTTTTTGCAATTTGACTCATTCTCTCCCAATCAAAACGAAGAGCATAGGCTGATGCGCCACCAATTATTAATTTGGGTTTAGACTCAATTGCTAATCTCTCCATTTCGTCATAATCAATCTCCTCGTTTTGATTTAAACCATATGGAACAATGTTAAATAATTTTCCAGACAAATTTGCAGGAGAACCATGAGTAAGGTGCCCGCCATGGCCTAAATTCATTCCCATGATGGTATCTCCAGGCTTCAAAATAGCAAAATAAACAGCTTGATTAGCTTGGCTTCCTGAGTGGGGCTGCACATTAGCATACTCAGCTCCATATAGTTCTTTCAATCTATCTATTGCTAATCGTTCAACCTGATCAATAAACTCACACCCACCATAAAATCTTTTACCAATGTACCCTTCAGCATATTTATTGGTTAGCTGAGAACCTTGCGCCTCCATAACTGCAGGGCTTGTATAGTTTTCAGAGGCAATTAATTCAATATGTTGTTCCTGACGTTCATTTTCGTTAAGAATTTGTGTCCAAATTTCTGGGTCTATATTCTTTAGTGAGTCTGATTTACTAAACATAAGTATATTTTTTTATTTAAATTGTAATTATTTATTTTATCATGGCTAGACCATTAAATTTTATGTAACGATTTAGTCTAGAATATAATTTTATATGTATCAATTAGTGTGAGCTAAGTTTTATTATTTAGTTCTTAAATAAAAAATAAAAGGAAAACTATGAAGTGGACTGACTCACAAGAGATAGCAGAAAAACTATTTGACCTAAATCCAGAATTAGATCCTAGTACTATTCGCTTTACAGATTTATACGAATGGGTTATCAAGCTAGAGGGATTTGATGACGACCATAGTAAATGTGGAGAAAGAATACTCGAAGGTATTCAGCTGGCATGGATAGATGAATATGAATAACCTTCCTGAGCCGAATATTTTTAAGGCTTATGATATAAGAGGGATCGTTGATAAGACGCTTACTATCAAAACTGTAGAACAAATTGGTCGAGCTCTAGGTAGTTATGCCTCCAAAAAAAAACAAAGAAAAATATGTGTTGGATATGATGGAAGACTATCAAGCCCAAAATTAAGCAATGCATTAATAACTGGTCTACTTTCAACCGGTATAGACGTTATTAATATTGGGTTAGTAACAACGCCAATGCTATATTTTTCTACACATCTCCTTGAGACGCATTCTGGAGTAATGATTACCGGTAGCCATAACCCACCTGAATATAATGGGATTAAGATGATGGTAGATGGAGTAACTCTCTCACCAGATGAAATTCAATATTTATATCAGAGTATTTTGGATAAAGAATTTAGTACTGGAAAAGGAGAACTTTACCATCAAGATATTAAAGATAATTATCTAAATAAAATAAAAGAAATTATTCATCTAGAAAGACCAATGACAATATCTATAGACTGTGGAAATGGAGCAGCCGGAGTCTGTGCCGAAGATTTATTTTCCAGTTTAAATGTTAAGGTAAATTCTCTTTTTTGTGATGTTGATGGTAACTTTCCTAATCACCATCCTGATCCTTCGAACCCAAAAAATCTAATTGATCTTCAAGAAAGTCTTAAAACTACAAATAGTGAATTAGGTTTAGCCTTTGATGGAGATGGTGACCGCCTTGGTGTTATTACAAAGTCGGGAGAGATTATTTATCCTGACCGACAACTTTTGCTATTTGCTGAAGATGTTTTAATTAACAATCCAGGAGCTACTATTATTTTCGATGTAAAATCTACGCGGCACTTATTCAAATGGATTAAAGACAAAGGTGGTACTCCAATGATCTGGAAAACTGGACATTCTTTAATCAAGGCAAAAATGAAAGAAGAATCTGCACTCTTGGCTGGAGAGATGAGTGGGCATACTTTTTTTTCTGATCGTTGGTATGGTTTTGATGACGGATTATATGCCGGAGCAAGATTACTGGAGATTTTAAGTAAATATGACAATCCTTCTGAGATTCTTGAAGCGCTTCCTAAGGGATTTAGTACACCAGAAATTAATATTAAGCTTGATGAAGGAGAGCAACATAAATTAATAAAAAAACTTCAAACGGAAGCAAAATTTGAAAATGCTATCGATATTATTATGATTGATGGCTTAAGGGTTGAATACAAAAATGGATTTGGATTAATGAGAGCATCAAATACTACTCCTGTAATTGTTTTACGCTTCGAAGCTGATACCTCAGACATGCTTGAAAAAATAAAAGATGATTTTAAAAAAATTCTTAATAAATATCTTCCTATAAATCAAATTACATTCTAATTTAATATTAAACTATTCTTAATTTGACTCGGCACATAAAACTTGGGAATAACCTGAAAATACAGTATTTTGACTAATTTTCTTCCACTTTAAAGGGCTGCCATTTGAGTAAACCGTTTTGCCTTTGCCCATATTTCCTTCATAAAGCGAATGGGCTAGAATCCTTAGCTGGGGAACCTTACAATCAAACTCTACATAACTCTTAACAGATCGATATTTAAAAGCAAGAATTTGTTCTACCTTTGGAAAATTTTCTAATGTCCATGCCCTTACCTTGTCCTTATTTCTTTTATAGTTATTTAGATTCACGAAATATTCTGATTTTATTGTTGGATCTTTATAGATTAAAGACCAATCAGCGTATGACTGGACAGAAAAAATAAGCAATAAGGTGAATAGAATTATCTTCATAAAGCCATTATATCTAAATATAAAAAAAGCCCGATAAAAATCGGGCTTTTATATAAATAAATAAAAAATTATTTATTCATTACGTACATGGTTACTTCAAAACCAAAACGCATTTCTGTAGCTGCTGGTGTTGTCCACATAATATTTCTCCTTAAAGAAAAGTTAATTAAATAGTTTTGGCTGAACAAATTGGACAAGTACACTTCCAATTATGAAACGGCCAAATAGTAATTTCTGTATTCTTGCGATTACTAAATTTCATATGAAATTAGCGATTGCAAACGTACATAGTTACTTCAAAACCAAAACGCATTTCAGTTGCTTGAGGTTGAGTCCACATAGTATTTCTCCTTGTTTATGTTAATAAAAGTCATTAAACATAAACCAGTTCGATGAAGATGCAATTACAAGTAATTGCAAAGGTTCAACTTGAGATTTACAAATCTATACTAGTCTAATGGAGTATTTTTGCTATGAAGATGAACATGAAGTTAGACTAAGTAAAATCATGAGGGATTTAAACTGCTTAATTTAATTTATGCAATAAAAAATGGGCTGATTTTTTAATTATTCAGCCCATTGTTTAATTTCTTAATAAAATAGTTACAGAGTTTTAACTATTCTTGGTTACTCATTAAATCAACTTCTGATCCATCGCTCGTTTCGCCCTTACCGCCTTGTGCTTGAGCGCTAATATCGTCTGTTGGATGAAATGGCTTTACTTCTGGCTCATCTAAACCGAAATCAACTTCAGATCCATCGCCTATTTCACCCTTGCCACCTTGATTACTGAGGGCAGCACTGTCTGTTGGATGGAACGGTGCTTCAGGTTCAGGGGTAGCAGAACATCCACCTATAAAAAGAGCTATAAAAACTGCAGGTAATAATTGTTTCATCTTATCTCCTCCTAATAAAATTTAGAACATTATTTACGAATTTATTCCGTACTTAAGAATACGATTGTTCGTTTCCTTAGTATTACTGTGACAAGTTTATGTCAAACTGTCAACTAGCTATTTTAAGCCCCTAAGCTAATGATAATAAGGTTAAAGAATGATAGTAATTTTTTTAGTAGGGTTTCTATAGACATTTAAAGTAATAAGTGTAAATTATAGTTATGAATACTAATTTAAACAGCATAATGTTAATCAAACTACTAATTATTAGTGCCTTTATGTTTTTATCCCTAGGTGCTAAGGCCGCTGCAAACCCTGAGCTTTGGCAATACATTCAAGAAAGAATGTTTGAAGATAAGGATATTGTTGAAGCCGACTTTATCAAAATTTCGGGTCCTAAGAGAGCTTCAAGTGGAGCACAAGTTCCGATCAATATTCAATTAGCCGCAAAAGAAGGTATTGAAATAAAACAGATATTTTTAATAATTGATGGCAATCCAGTTCAGCATGCGGCCACATATGAATTAACAAAATCAACTCAATCACTTGATTTATCAACAAGAATTAGAATGGAAACAGATTCCTTTGTAAGAGTTGTTGGTGAGTCTACTGATGGCAAGTTTTATATGAATCAGGTTGTAATTAGAGCTTCTGGCGGATGTAGCGGATATATGGATTCATCAGATCCTCAACACACAGCAGATTTAGGTAAAATACTTCTTAAATCATCAAAAGATCGCTTCGTAACAACTCGAATTAAACACCCTAACTTTACTGGGCTGATGAAAGATTCAATTAATGGTTGGTATGTACCAGAATGGTACGTGAATGATGTTGCTTTTAGTTACAACGGAGAGAAAATATTAATTGTAAAGAGTGGTATTAGTATAAGCCAGGACCCGTATATTAAGTTTAAGTTTAAAGCCAAAAAGTCTGGAAAATTATCAGTTTTAGCAACTGACACAAAGGGTGAGACCTATACCCTAGAGAAAATAATATTTAAAGTTGCTTCCTAACGATTCAAATTTAAGCGCGACCTTATCTCGTTGTAAATATCCTTAAGAGCAGGAAGACTTCCAATTAATATAAATATGACAAGAATTTTTAATGTTTTAATCATGTAGTCGAAGTAACCCGCAATCAAAAAACTCAACTCAACAATCTTAGCTTGATTAGCATTTAATCTGTCTGAGGGATAATCTATAAGTTTCTGATATTCACATTGCTTTGAAGACTCTGAGCACAGACTAATTTGTCGTCCTAATTCCTCAATAAATATTTGATGCGAGAAATAATCATTAATCCATAAAAAAATTGCCAAGAAAGTCCCAACAATAAGAAATAACCAAAAGAACTGCTTGCTTGATGGCCTTATCACCAATTTACTTCCTTTACGTTAAAATAAATTTAATACCTGCAATAATTAATACTACACCCAATGACTTCTTTACACCCTCCTCCATAAAATACTTGATTCCTAATTGGGTGCCAATGAGTGCCCCTAATATAACAGCTAATGAGTATAAATAGATTTCTGAGGGTAAAGACCTGACTATGGAAATGTTACCTAATAAACCAGCAGTAGAATTAAATAAAATAAATAAAGCCGCTGTTCCCGATGCTCCTTTTACAGAAGTCCAACCGAGAAATACAATTAAAGGAGATAAAAATATCCCTCCGCCTGTTCCAGTTAAGCCAGATATAAACCCAATCAATAATCCCGCAAAAAATCCAAGGAATGGATTAACTTCATTTTTAACGTTGTCAGAATAGCGAAATATATTAAAGAGAAATTGCAATCCCCCAACTATCAGAATTAAACCTACTAAAGGTCGATAAATAGCTCCCGGAAGATTAATAGCTCCACCTATAAATGCGGCGGGAATTGATCCTAGGGCCACAGGCATGAATACTTTAATGTTAAATAATTTATATCTAATAAATCGATAGCTACCTACAGAGGAAACAATAATATTTAAAATTAAGCCGATGGGTTTGATAGAGGATATCGGTGTCCCCATAATAGCCATAATAGCAATATAAGCTGATGCTCCTCCATGCCCAACTGAAGAATAAAGAACTGCCCCTAAAAAAATAAAAAAAGCAGTAAAGTAATCGCTTATTAGAAATTCCATTAAAAATAACAGACTAACTTACGCAATCTCTTACTACTTTAGGATTAATAATCTTAAAATTACCTACACTTTTAGAGTTATCTAATAGGTAATGAAAATAAACCTTAAATTTACCGTATTTAACAATATCCTCGAATAAACCTTCTGGAATTAGTTCGTTTCTTCTCATTGTTATTTGGTCTGTATTTGTCATGAATTTATTTTTTTTTGTCTTAATGGCTAGCGTATCAAACCAATTCCATACAGATAATGAATAAAATGGTGTTTTTAAATTCTTACGGCCGGCAAGTTTTGATTTAAAGTGCTTATTAAAATCAAACACATGATTTCCTTGGCTGAAGAGGAGAATTTCATAATATTTCTTTTGGTCTCTTTCGTCATAGCTCTTCCTACATTTTGCTTCTAATTCAAGATAGGATTTATCAATTGGAGAAAAAGAATTGCCTAAAGTAAACTCGTTATAGGTTAATTCCCTAGTTTGACCTATGGTTGAAAACAAAATAATAATGATAATGATTAGCTTATGCATAATAAATTAACACCTAAAAACTCTCATTAGAGTTTAAAAATCGCCAGCGCTTTGTTGGGATATCGCCAAGCCTAACATTTCCTATTCTTACACGCTTTAATCCTACCACTGTAACACCAACCAAATCACACATCCTTCTTATTTGTCGGTGACGGCCCTCAATTAAGGTAAAGCTTAATTGATCTTCATTTTGCCAAAAAACTTTTGCAGGTTTTAGCTTATAGTCATCAAGACTAAGCCCATGATTTAAAAGATCCATGGAGGTATCATTTAGTGTTCCATCAATACGAACTAAATACTCTTTTTCAATTATTGCATTCTCACCAATTATTTGTTTGGCTATACGGCCATCTTGGGTAAGAACAAGTAACCCAGATGAATCAATATCAAGCCTTCCTGCTGGTGCAAGCCCAGTTGTATTAAACCTTGAATTTTGTCTTACATTATTATTAATATAAAAATTATCTGGCGTAATAAGGCTCGATGCAGGAGTGAACTCTTTCTCATCATCCAGGTGTGAAATATAACCGACGGGCTTATTTAATATGACAGTTGCTTTAGATGCTTGAATAGAACTCGCTTTTTTCATAAGCTCAACTTTTTGGCTTCTGAGGGCGCGAGTTCCTAGTTCGCTTACAACTTTACCATCTAATAATACTAGCCCTTGTTCAATATATCTATCAGCTTCTCTTCTAGAACATAGGCCTTTTTCAGATAATATCTTTGATATTCTTACCTGCTCCTCATTAGCACTCATTATTAAGCGACCTCAAATGCCTGAATCAAATAAGGATCTATATTGTCTTGGTTCAAAAGCCATCTCTTGTAATCATTTGGAATATCTGCAATGGCTATACCCTTATGCTTTCCGAAAGGCATAACACTTGGAATTCTTGCTTCTTCACTTAAGAGCCATAGATTTTCAATAGTTTTAACATCTAATTTTTGACAAATTTCACTGAGGATCTTAGCGCAGATAC
>JAOKFJ010000011.1 GCA_028247015.1 Methylophilaceae bacterium
AAAAGAATTTATTACTAAGGTCGTAATGCCGTGCAATATTTTTTTTACTTCCATAAAGTGAATTTCTATTTAATGCATGTAATATTCTTAGAATTGGGGCAATCAGAATTTTAAATGGGCCTTCAATAGAGTCCATAGTTGATTGATTACGTGCCATCAACTGTATTACTTTAGTTATATTTTTTGATGACCATGATTTATGAATATAAGCCTCGCTTGCCCCTATAGAGCCACCAAGAAGAATTTCTGTATAAAAACTTGGATTGAAGACTTTGATTTCAGCTTTTAGGGTGCTTTCATCGCCAAATTTATAAACTTTATTGCCTTCAGTAATTAAAAGTTTTCCATTA
The DNA here is from genome assembly GCA_028247015.1 of Methylophilaceae bacterium. Classification (GTDB taxonomy): domain Bacteria; phylum Pseudomonadota; class Gammaproteobacteria; order Burkholderiales; family Methylophilaceae; genus BACL14. The sequence goes on from JAOKFJ010000011.1 coordinate 351, forward strand.
GAAATATTGTTTAAATTTCTAAACACTATTTTTTTTGAAAATTTGTTTATATATTCTCTAATCATGGGTGTGGGTAGAACCTTACTCTTTTTATAAATAATATTAATGCATTAAAATAAATTAGAGCAATTGATTTAATTGACATTGGTAGAGATAAAAATAGAATTTTATTTAGCGTAAAATTATTCCATGCTTTCTTTGTCATTTTAAGAGTAGCGTTAAATACTAATTTATCATTATGGTAACTGTCCATTGAGACAAAAAGAAAGTCTTTGGGGGGGCTAAATACCCAACTATAATTTATGTTCATCGGCATGAATGGTGAGACATGAAACTCTTTATCAAATTCAAACTTCTTAGACATTGATGGCTTATTTCTGCAGTCATGAACATATGCATATTTTTCATCCCATGGGGTATTTGTGATGTGAGTTACAATTGCCTGAATATTCGATGATTCATCAAAGCAGTAATAAAAGCTTACAGGGTTAAACGCAAAGCCAAAGTAACGGATAGTTGTTAATACAAAAACTTTTCCTTTATGCTTTAAATTAATTTCTTTTAACAATAAAGTCTGAATCGAATTTTTAATTGATTTTCTTTTTTCCCCATAAAAATCTGATCGATAAAAGGATGCAAGGTTAGGTTTATTATAGCCCCAAAATAATTTTCCTAAGAATGCATCCTGAAGTTCATCAAGATCTAGGAATAGCATATTAGTTTTATAAATAAATTTATGTGGTTTTGATGAAAACCGTGTGTGTAAAATTGTTCCTTGGTAGATTGCATGCATATTAATTTATCAGTTTATTTAGTTGATTTACCACATCATATGCGCTTTTGACTCCGTCCTCATGAAATCCATTCCCCCAGTACGCACCAGCATAAAATGTTCGGTTTACTCCTGAGATCAAGTGATGTTTTTTTTGTGCATTAATGCCATCAATGTTAAACGTAGGGTGTGAATAATTTAATTTTTTTATGATTTTTTTTGGGTCAATATTACTTTTTGGGTTTAATGTTACAAGAACAGGACTTTCACTTTTAATATTTTGAAGTATATTCATATTGTATGTCAGAGATATAGGTTCATGGCTTTTGTTATCGATATTATAGTTCCATGCAGCCCATGATAATTTATGTTTTGGCATAATTGATGCGTCAGTATGCAAATAAACATCATTATCAGCATAGGGTATTGAGCCTAATAATTCTTTTTCAACATAGCTCGTATCTTTTATTAGTTTTAAAGCTTCGTTGCTATGACAAGCCATGAATAAATAATCAAAGTTCTCGCTACCTTGATTGTGATGAATAATGACTTTATTTTCCATCCGCTCAATAAATCTTATATTAGAATTCAGTTTTATTGAATTAATAAATGGCTCACATAGTTTTTTAACATAAGATTCTGATCCTCCAGTAATTGTTAGCCATTGGGGCCTATCATTGATATTGAGCATGCCATGGTTATGAAAAAATTTTACGAAAAACTTGGCTGGAAAGTTAAGCATAGTTTCTATATTAGATGACCAGATTGCTGAACCCATAGGCAATATATAATGTTTTGAAAAGTAGCTAGAGTAATTATGATTAGCTAAATAATCACCTAATGTTATTTCTTCTTTAGTACTAAGTAGCTCAAGAGCTTTTTTATTGAAGCGAAAAATTTCTAGAACCATCTTAATAAACTTAAAATTGAATAAGTTTTTTCTTTGAGAAAATAAAGTGTTTAGATTTGTGCCATTGTATTCAAGGCCAGACAGTTTTGAAAAGACACTAAAACTCATATTACTGTCTTCGTAATCAACGCCTAATTTATCGAGTAGTGATGTAAATAATGGGTAAGTTTTTTTGTTGAAAACAATAAACCCTGTATCGACAGAAATAGTCTTATCTTCTATCTGAATTTTGTGGGTATGAGAATGGCCACCAATTCGGTCATTCTTTTCGAATAATGTAATTTTATGTTCTTTATGAAGAAGATGAGCAATAGCATTACCGGAGATGCCGGCTCCAACTATAGCTATTTTCATTATTGGTTAATAGATTTTTTAGGGTTATTAATTTGATTTGATTCCCTAATATTATTGGACACAGTTCTTACATCCCATATCAAGCCGAATAACGACATTAATTTTAGAAGGTAATAGGTAATATCAATTTCCCACCAATAGAACCCTTGGCGAGCTGAGCCTGGGAAATGATGATGATTATTATGCCAACCCTCACCGAATGTAAGTAAGGCGATAAAAAAATTATTTTTACTTTCATCCTCAGTTTTATATCGAGGCTTTCCCCAAAGATGAGCTACTGAATTTACAAGAAACGTAGAGTGATATAAAACAACTGTTGACAATACAAATCCCCATGACAGCAACTGTAGGCCGTTAGTATCTAAATTAGGGTGATTTGCATACAAATATTCACCAAAGAAATAGAGGGATACGCATGTCATGATAGGTACAATTACATCAAAACGATCAATTAACCTTAATTCCGGGTAGCGAGATAGTTCCTTTACCATTTTTGTATGAGTAAGAAAATTAGCTTTCGTTAGAAACCATCCTGTGTGACTCCAAAAGAAACTGTGTGCCTTTGGTGAATGTTTGTCATTTATTGTGTCGGAATGCATATGATGTTCTCGGTGATGAGCGGCCCACCAAATTGGACCTCTTTGAACTGCTGAGGCACCTACAATAGCGAAGATTAACTGCATTAGTCGACTTGTTTTAAAGGTTTTATGGGAAAAATAACGATGATAGAAGCCAGTAATAGCAAACATTCTAATGGCGTACATTAATATGAATACTACAATTGCAGCTTTGCTTACCCCGACAAAAAATAGAGATATAAGAGAAAGGTGAATAATGATGTAGGGAATAACTCTTGCCCAATCAATTTCTTTTCCGTGCAGGTTGATGTTGAGATATTTTGTTTCAACAACCCTATTGTCAAACCAGCCAACAAAGTAACGTATTAAATGTTTTGATAAGCGGATCATTGATGCGGAACCATTCTAAGTAGGTCGGTGTTATAGCCTAAAGCGCTTATGTGAGCCATTATCTTATCGAGCTCTGGTTTATCTATCACATTACCCCTTGACATTATCCATACATAATCAAGCGCATCACGAGCTATTACAGTTGTTTTGTAGTCATTATCTAGATAAGTTATTTTATATTGAGACTTAATTGGCCATATAAACTGCATATCCCATTGGGCGTTATTTGAGCCTTTTATAATAAAGCCTTTTGGGTTATATATTTTCTTTTGCCCCTCAAGAGAGCCTTTATTGAAAGTAAACGTTGTAGCAATGGTGCCATCATTATTAAGCTTATAGGATTCAATTGCGTTATAAGCTTCTTTTTCGATAAACGTAGGTATATGTGCGATCACATACCATGAGCCCATAAACTCATTTATGTTGACTTGATCAACAGTTTTTAGGCTAACTGAGTTCATTGAGCAACCAGAGATAAAAAAAAATACAAAAAAAATTCTTTTTAAAACAATCATATATAATAAGTAATTAAATTAATTTATAGAAAATATCACCTATTGGTGTTGGTGATTTTAAGCCAACCCAATTCATTTTTTCATCGTACCAAAGTTCAATTACTAGACGCTCATTTCCTTCCTTAGTTCCTTTTAAAACATAGTGATTTGTTATTATCTCGCGACCTTTAATTATCAATGATTCTTGTTTAATTAATGTTGTTTCGATATCAAGCCATTCTGCATTTTGTGAATTAAGGAGCTTTGTTTGTTTTAGTATATTTGGATCCCAATAAGCAAATGTCATAATACAAGGGGGGAGGGATTCGCTAAGTTTGTTTGTTTTAATAAGAAATTCATTGTCTTTTAAAAGACCATTCACCTCATAAATTTTTCCATCATCATCTGTTTTACTGACAATTTTAGTCAAACATCCCTGAGCCCATAATTCCTCTGATACATGTTTGTAGTATATATCCATAAACATAAATTCAATATGAAAATCAGCAGAACTGACTGTTTTTTTATTATCAACTTTGAATGTATGCTGGCCTATAACTTTATCATTCAGAATTGCATTAAATTTCCACTCTTGAGCCATCATATTTGTGGAGGTAATTAGCAGCAGGATAAGTAAGTAAGCTATTTTTTGGGGGGCCATGGGACAAAGCTCGATGTTTGTTGAACGTAGACTTTATAGCCAGGGCGTCTACTCGCAATAGTGCTTTCCATTCTCCCAATGCCAGAAAATTTAAGAAGTAGCCACGTCATGAGAATGGGTGAAAAAATTGCAATTAGATAACCAGACCCAAAAGAAACAATATAAAAGCCCCACCAAATTAAGAATTCACCAAAATAGTTTGGATGTCTTGAGTATCGCCATAAACCTTTGTCTAGAACCCCTTTTTGATTAGCCTTGACAAATTGTTTAAGCTGATAGTCCGCTACCGTTTCATATAATATACCAAATACAATAATTCCTAATCCAACTATATCAAGCGTGCCAAAAGAGTGACTGCTGATAGCTACGGCAATAAGCGGCATGGATATGATCATAGCTAATACAGCCTGGAATATAAATATTATATACAAGCTCTTGAATTTAAAATTCGGTTCATTTTTTTTCCTAATTTCCTGATACCGAATATCTTCTTGAGAACCAAAGTTTCGGAATGAAAGATATGCTGTAAGCCTTGCTGACCAAATCAAAAGTAGAAAGAAGACTGCTGTATTCTGATATGTAAGCAACTGTATTTCTTGCATTGCTGTAATGTAGCCTACAACAAAAAAAATACTCCACATACTATCTACATGCGTTACGTTTTTAGTTATTAAACTGACTACCCAACCAAGGACTGCAAAAAGAAATAAGTAACCGGCTATATGAATATAAATATCAATCATTTTTTTTCAGATAAATAAACTAGTAGGGGGGTAATAAATGCCCACCCGATAGAAAGTACAAATAGTGTCTGGGTTTCAGTGATAGTTATAGCACCTAATTTTTCTCCCGCAATATATGCTAAAGGCCCACCAATTACCCCAAATAATCCAGCTAAAAGAATGCGTCCCTTAAGCCAGCTAAGGCTATGGTTCAAAGTCATTGCAAACATTATCCAAAGAATTATTATCCATAATGGTGTTAGTGGGTAAGGCCATACAGGGCTACTGTATAAAATAAGATTGTTATATTGTATTATTCCATCAAAGACAAAGCCTGCAATACCCGCATAAAAAAATAATTTTATATCATCCATACGATTTGGAATAATTTTCAGATGAACTATGATAATAATTACTGAAAAAATTAATGCTTCTATTATTCTCTCGTAAGCCGCCCCTAAAATAAGAGCAAACCACCCAGCCTGAAATAAAACAAAATTGATTAATTTAGATTTCATTTTTTAAATAAATAATGGGAAACTCGCCACTCATCTCCGTCGTTATAGCCCCAAAGTTCAGCACATGCCATAAAAAATATTCTCCACCGTTGCAGCCATTTCTTCGCATCATTTTTGCCATATATAGACTCTAATGTTTGTATAGCTTTTTTATTATTTTTATCGATATTATCGAGCCATGCATTGGCTGTCTTTTCATAATGCACTCCTGACCATGACCACTGTTTTTCAATCTTCAATTTATCTTGAAAGTGAAGCGGTAGGTCTTCACTCGGCATCATTCCACCTGAAAAAAAATACTGACTCATCCAATCGTCTTTATCTTGAACTTCGAATAGATAAGGTTGTGACTTATGAACAAATATATGCATGAAAAACATACCTTTATGTTTGAGCCACCCAGAGATTTTTTCAAACAATTTCCGATGGTTTCGCATGTGCTCTATCATTTCTACAGATACTACTCGGTCATATTTCTTGTTAGTCGTAAAAGTATTTATATCACAAGTTATTACTTCTATATTTTTAAGCTTCCTTAATTTTGCTTGAGATAATATATAAGCACGTTGTGAGGATGAATTTGATACAGCTGTAATGGAACTTTTAGGATAATTTTTAGCCATCCAGAGAGTGAGTGATCCCCAGCCACAACCAAGCTCTAGTATACTCAAGCCGTTCTCAAGATTTGCGTGGCTACATGTTTTTTTTAAAGCTAACTTCTCAGCCTGTTCAAGATTATTTGTTTGCTCCTCCCAGAAGCAAGCACTGTATTTTTTATGTCTTCCTAAGCAAAGATTATAAAATTCAGCAGGAACTTCGTAATGCTGTTCATTTGCCAATTCTGGAACTAAAGCAATTGGAGACTTATCCATTGCATTGATAAAATCTTGCTTTATTTTTTGCCTTTCTTCGGGAGTATCTTTTAAGAGTAAATGTAATCTTTTTTTAAGGAGATTCCTGATACCAAACCTTATTAAGGGGTCTGGTAAAAGCTTATTTTCAGCAAGTTTTATTAATGTCGTAATCATATTTTTCACGCTGAAATTGGTTTGTTGATACAAAGTATGACGAAATTAACTAAAAATAGTTTAGATTTAATTAATTGGTGACCCCAAGGGGAGTCGAACCCCTGTTGCCTGGATGAAAACCAGGTGTCCTAGGCCTCTAGACGATGGGGTCGTTCTAGAAAGTGAAATATTTTACTACAATATAGAGAAATATATTCATTAAATTTCAATTGTTTTGCCTATAAGGACGTTTTTTTATATTAATAACGCCTTTAGATAAGCTAACTTCTCTTAAAAAACTTAATAAACCAAAAATCAATGTTGCCATTGCAAGGATAAAGAGCATTGAAAGATACTGATCTAAATTAAAGTTTACTTCCGTTGCTATAAAGATCATTGCGATTAGAACGCAAATTAATAATGCTGAAATAGTTGTTAGGAGAATTGCTATATGAGTCCATCGGGCACGACATATCAATGAGAGAACTTCATCTGCTTTATCTTTCTTTTTTACAAAAAGATTTTCTCCTTCATTAAGCACTCTAAAACGGTCTACGATCCTTGTTAGACGTGTTGCCATAACAGTTAATATTGCACCTATACCAGTAAGTAAAAAAGCTGGGGCAACAGCCATTTGAATAACAATAGCAATTTCACTAAAATCAATCATAATCAGGCCCTTAATTTAATCATTTTTTAACTGAATTATTTGAAGGCTTGGCTTAACTTGCTCATACAAATCATTTAAGAACTTTTGTGTATCCTCAGGGAAAGGTATTTTTTCAAAATAAGCATTAACTGCTGGGCAAATAACGTTTTTGTCACTGCTATTCGTATATTTTTTTTCAACATCAGTTACCTTACTTGCATTGTCGACATGGAAAATATTTTGCTGGGACCAAATATCATTATCAATACTCTTGATATCAAAGCCAATAAACGATGTTTGATCTTCTAGGACGTAAGCAGAAGCCCTTGCAAATGCTGTTGCGTTATATTTTTCTGCTAGAAAATTAACAAAGTAAGCTTCTAATTCCCCATATATCCCTTTCCCATTGTTCACCTCTGAAAACATTCCAGTAAATAAAAGGTATTGATTCTTGTGGTCACAGAAGGTGATGACTTTATTGACTGCCTTATGTTCCAAAACAATGTCTCTATATATATTAGGAAAATCTTTTCTTAAAAATTCGAATGCTTTATTCATTTAGTAAATATACCTATAAAGTTATTTGACCTATTATATAATGGGTAGGTAAAATATTTAAAAAACATTTATTTTATTAATTTAATTTTTTGAGGTTGATTATGCATACAGAAGAATACACAGAAATGATAATCCAAATATCAACACTGCTTGATATTGAGCATGATGAGGTTACGAAATTTCTTGAGCTAATGCTTGATGGATATAATTTTGAAGACGCAGTTAATGCCTGCACATTAACTACAGAAGAATGTAAATTAGTCTTAAGTGAAATTCAAAAAAGAAAGCCCAAAGAGTAGATGTAGTTTTTATTCTAACTAGTAACTCGTCGTCTCCTGTTTTGGCTTTTCACCTTTTTTTAGCTCACTAAATTATATTTCGGGAAGTGAACTCCAGGTTTCCTTAGTTGTCTTTATGTTCACAAATGCATCTAACTTAGTTTCAGGAGAATTATGAGATCTATATATTGGTTTAGGAACGATCTTAGATTAAATGATAACCTTTCACTAAATTTAGCTTTAGCAAAATCTGATGCAATTTTATTTGTTTATGTTCATGATATTGCAAACGAAAAAAATTGTCCTTGGGGCTTTGAGAGGCTTGGACAACATCGAAGATTGTTTTTATCTCAGGGACTCGCTGAACTAGAAGAAAAATTAAGTAAAAGTGGACATTCGTTAAATACATATGTTGATGATTCAGTAACTGTTCTAGCTGATTTAGTTAAGAAGCATAAAATTGATACTATTTTTTGTGAGTCTATTGCATCGTATGATGAAGCTAAACAAATAGAAGGGCTCAAGGCCCAGGGAATTAATGTTAATTCTTTGTGGCAATCCTCATTATTTTCTAATGATCAGCTACCATTTGATATTAATGATTTACCCAATGTCTTTACTAATTTTAGAAAAGCTATTGAATTAAGTGGAATCAAGCCTAATAAACCTGTAAATACTCCAGAAAAATTATTTAATACAGATTCAATTACTGATAATCATTTAGTTTTGTTTAATGTTAAAACTATTGATTATCAAAAAAGCTCATTTCCAATCTCATATAAAGATTTTATGGGGGGAGAGAAAGCGGGGATATCTTATCTAAAAAAATATTTTAATAGTGAAAAACCGTCTACATATAAAAAAACAAGGAATGAATTAATGGGGATAAATTTTTCGACTAAGATGTCTCCTTGGCTATCAAATGGATTCCTATCATCAAGGCAGATATTTAATTTTTTAGAGGATTATGAAAATAAAAAAACTAAAAATGAAAGTACCTACTGGATCTTTTTTGAGCTAATGTGGAGAGATTACTTTAGATTTATTTTTAAAAAATTTGGAAATAATATTTTTCATAAACAAGGCCTTAAATTTTTTAAGGCTAAAGTAGAGCATTCAACAAATAATTTTAATTTATGGATGGCAGGTGAAACAAAAAACGAATTTATTAATGCAGGTATGGTTGAATTGAAGGAAACTGGATTTCTTTCAAATAGAATGCGTCAGATAGTAGCCAGCTATTTAGTTAATGAGTTAGCTTGCGATTGGAGGGCAGGGGCAGCATGGTTCGAATCTCAATTAATTGATTATGATGTTTACAGCAACCAATGTAATTGGGCTTATATAGCAGGTTGTGGGACAGACCCTAGGGGAGGTAGGCATTTTAATATTGATAAACAAAGAGAGGCATACGACCCACAATCCAAGTATGTAAAATTTTGGTCTCGCTCATGAAAAAATTAAGATTAATATTAGGCGACCAATTAAATATTAACCATTCATGGTTTGAAAATTTAGATGATGAATGTATTTATTTGATGATGGAAATAAAAGATGAGACCAATTATGTTCTTCATCATATTCAAAAAATAGTAGCAATATTTTCTGCTATGCGTTCATTTTCAGAGCAGCTTAAGGAAAAAGAACATAATATTATCTACATAAAAATAGATGATAAAGCTAATGAACATAGCTTTGAAAAAAATATTATCAATGTATTGAAGGATTACGATTTTGATATATTCGAATATCAACAGCCCGATGAATATCGTTTAGACTCATTATTTAAAAACTTTCAGTCATCATTAGGGGTTGAAGTTAAGCATGTCTGTTCTGAGCATTTCCTATCACCCCGTGATCTTGTAAAAGAACTCTTTAAGGATAAAAAACAGTGGCGAATGGAAGAATTTTATCGGCATATGAGAAAAAAATATTCTATATTAATTGATGATGATAAGCCGATTGGTGGTAAATGGAATTATGACGCAGACAACCGAAAAAAATGGAATGGGGAACCAAAAGCGACAATAGACTTTAGACCAACCCATGACCATAGAGAGCTATTTAGAGCAATATGTAATGAAAAAATTAATTATTTTGGTGAGGCACAAGCAACTAATTTTCGTTGGCCTATTAATAGAAATGAGTCATTAGATCTTCTCGAAAAATTTATTGAAATAGATTTGTGTAACTTTGGAAATTTTCAAGATGCTATGGACGATGAGAATTGGCGACTTTTTCATTCTTTTTTATCCTTCTCTCTTAATACGAAGATGCTCACTCCACTTGAAGTTATTAATAAGGCTGAGGATGCATTTCATGGAAATAAAGCACCACTCCCTGCTGTTGAGGGTTTTATTCGACAAATACTTGGTTGGAGAGAGTACATAAGAGGTGTGTATTGGTCACAAATGCCTGGTTATGAGGACAATAATTTTTTTAACCACAATAAAAATATACCTGATTGGTATTGGACAGGTAATACAAAAATGAGATGTCTTTCAAAAAGTATAACTCAGTCATTAGAAAATTCTTATGCCCATCATATTCAACGATTAATGATTATTGGTAATTTTAGCTTGCTAGCAGGAATAGATCCAAAAAATATTCATCATTGGTACTTAGGTATTTATATTGACGCCTTCGAATGGGTTGAGTTACCAAATACTTTGGGAATGAGTCAATATGCCGATGGTGGATTACTTGCTACGAAACCTTATGTTTCATCTGCTGCCTATATAAATAAAATGAGTAATTATTGCTCAAAATGTAACTATAATTACAAGGAAAAAATTGGGCCGGATGCTTGCCCTTTTAATTCTTTGTATTGGAATTTCTTTGATAGGCATCAAGATAAATTGTCTAAAAATCCAAGGCTAGGGATAGTTAACAGCCAATTAAAAAAGATGGATGAAAATCAAAAGAAAGCAATTAATAAAAAAGCAAATGAATATTTAGATAATATTGATATTATTTAGGTTGAATTAATATAAAGTATTGATTATAAACAGCTTAATTAAAATATTCTACCCTTATAAAGTTGCCATTAATTTTTTTATGTGCCTAATTCTATTATTAAATGAATTATTAAAATTAAATATAGTCTGATTTTTTTAAATTAAAAAGGATTGTAATTCATGGAAAAAAACAACCAAAAAGAAGATTGCCCGGCCCATAAATGTAAACCTTTTATGATTCTGTCCTATTTAGCTGCTCTATTTCTTGTTCTAGGTATAGCGGCTTTTATTAAATATCTTTTTATCTAAGTGTTTAATTAAAAGTGATTACTATCTTTTATGATGATAAATGTAAACTTTGTTCTAGAGAGATTAAATTATATAAAAAAATAGCGCCAAATCATTTATTTACCTGGGTAGGTATTGCTTCATCACCACAACTATTAAAACTTGAAGGTATAAAAATTGTTGATGCTTTGATGTATTTGCATGCAAAAGATTGTAAGGGTAATTTTCATATTGGAGTAGATGCTTTTATCTTGATATGGGGTAAATTACCTTATTTTATGTATTTAAACTATATTGTTTCATTACCTTTAATCTATCAAGTTGCAAATTTTTTATATGCTAAATTTGCTAAATATCGATTTAATAAACTTGAGCACTGTAAAGTAGCTTTTAAGAATGGGAAATAAATTTTTTTCTTTTTTTGTCCAACAAATATTTTTAGCTAATTTTTTAATAGAATGACTTCTTTTCAAGCTTTAAATTTTCTTTAGGAGTATTAGACGATTATGCTGCAATGGTTTGAAAATTTAGTTAGTCCGTTTCCCAAAGACCTTATAAAAACACCTCCTAAATCTTTATTTAAGTTTGCTTGGCTATGTATTAAAGACATTAAAATATATATTGGTTTAATGGCACTGTTAACTGCAGCAATAGCAAGTTTTGAGGCCATCCTATATGCCGTTTTAGGGCGGATAATTGACCTAATGGTAACCGGCGACCCTAGTCAATTTTTCAATAATCATATGCATTTCCTCTTATTAGTCGGAGTCATTCTAATGGGAAGTACGTTTTTTGTTGCTATTAGAACAATGATAAAGCACCAAACACTTGCAGGAACTTTTCCGATGCGAATGAGATGGAATTTTCATCGGCTATTACTCAACCAAAGTATTGATTTTTATAACAATGAGTTTTCTGGACGAATAGCTGCAAAAGTAATGCAGACTACTCTTGCCTTAAGAGACATGTGGTTTATATTGTCCGATATTTTGGTCTATGTGATTGTTTACATCACTACCATGATCGTTTTGGTTGGAAGTTTAAATACCTTACTATATTTTCCGTTCTTAATATGGTTAAGCATATATATTGCGACATTATTTTATTTTATCCCTAAACTTGCAAAACTCTCAAAAAATCAAGCCGATGCCCGGTCTCTAATGACAGGCCGAATAACAGATGCTTACACGAATATAAGTACGGTTAAGCTTTTTTCTCACGCAGGCAGAGAGTCTAAGTATGCCAAAAATGCAATGAAAGAGTTCTTACATACTGTCACACTTCAAATGCGTAAAATTACTGCAATTCAAATTATCAATCATTTTCTGAGTATGCTTTTAATTTTATCAACGACTGGAACAGCACTTTTTCTGTGGTCAAATAATGAAATTGCTATTGGGGTTGTAGCAGCTGCAGGTGCTATGTCATTAAGATTAAATGGAATCTCGCACTGGGTAATGTGGGAAATGACCTCGCTATACGAGCAAATTGGTGTTGGTCAAGACGGACTCAACATGCTTTCCAAAAAACAGGTAATAAATGATAGGCCTAATGCCATAAATATGAACATAAAAAAGGCTCCTATTTCATTTAAAAATATTTATTTTTCATACCAAAAGAATGATAGTTTTTTTTCTGACTTTAATTTGAATATTGAGCATGGAGAAAAAGTTGGGATAGTAGGAAGATCTGGGGCCGGTAAGTCATCATTGGTAAATCTTTTACTCAGGTTTTATGAATTAGATAAAGGCGCGATTTTAATTGATAATAAAAATATAAACTCAATCACCCAAGATAGCTTGCGATCTAATATCGCAATGGTTACTCAAGATACATCTTTACTTCATCGTTCTATTGAAGACAATATTTCCTACAGTAAGCCTAGCTCTTCTGACAAGGAAATTATTACAGCAGCTAAAAAAGCTCAAGCACATAAATTTATAATGAGACTCAAGGATCAATATGGGAATATTGGTTACAAATCTTTAGTCGGGGAGAGGGGAGTTAAGCTTTCGGGCGGCCAAAAGCAAAGAATTGCAATTGCAAGAGTTATCCTTAAAAATGCTCCCATATTACTTCTGGACGAAGCCACAAGCTCATTAGATTCAGAAGTAGAAGTGATTATCCAAGACAGTCTTGATATTCTTATGAAGGGGAAGACTGTAATTGCTATAGCCCATCGGTTATCCACTATCGCAGCAATGGACAGACTGATTGTGATGGATAACGGAGAAATTATTGAAGAAGGCAATCATAGGGAGCTTCTGAAGAAAAAGGGGCTGTACTATCAATTATGGCAACACCAGAGTGGGGGTTTTATTGGTGACTAGTAAAAATGTAATTTTATAGAACTTTGTTCGACAATTACTCTCATAATAATAAGGAATGTAAAAATTTTCTCTGTTATTATTTTAAGGAAATAGTTTGAAAGTCTTATCCATATTAGTTGTGCCGAAAATGAAACTAAAATTTTTTTTAGCTTTTCTATTTTTTTCTTTAATATCTCAAGCTGGAGATCAAAAATTGAATGACACTAGTAAAATTTTAAATGGAAAAATGTTAGCTAAAACACAGCTCGTTGTTTTTGAATCTGAGACCTGTGGCTCCTGTAAAGCATTCGAAAAAGATGTAACAGCTAATTGGAAATCATCATATGCAATAGATAAAACCTATAGTATGGAAGCTCCAACTGGATGGGAGCTTAAGGAATCGATATGGGCTACCCCAACTATCGTAATGTTTGATGATGGTAAAGAAGTTTCCAGATATACCGGTTACGATGGGAATAAACAATCTTTTTGGCGATGGTATGGCCAACAAACATTGACTCCAGAACAAAAAAAAATTGCTTTTGAAAGCGGTACAGAACCTGCATTTAGTGGTTCACTATTAGACAATCATGAGCCAGGATTTTATGTAGATCCCCTTACAGGTGAGCCCTTGTTTCGCAGCGACAAAAAATTTAATAGCGGGACGGGGTGGCCAAGTTTTTTTAATCCTGTTCCAGGGTCTTTAGTTTTTAATGATGATGGAAGAAGAATTGAAGTATTGAGTGCAAGTTCAGGTATTCATTTAGGACATGTTTTTAATGATGGACCCCCTCCAACTGGGAAACGCTATTGCATTAACAGTGCTGTATTGAAGTTTGTAGCAGACTGACGAACTAAGTGACTAAGCTCATATTATGCTAAATTGATTTTATGGCTGTTTCTATGCGATCTAATGCCTCATTAAGTAACGAGTGAGGCGTCGCGATATTAATTCTTACGTGATCAGGTTGATTAAACATATAGCCTGGCTGAAGTGCTACACCATGATTTAAAAATAATTGATGTGGGTCTTTTACTGGTATACCTTCACATGAAATCCATCCAAGATAACTAGCTTCAATGTCATAAATCTTTAAGCCTGGAATTTGATTAATTCTCTCTATCAAAAGCTTTCTATTTTGATTTAGGTAATCAAGTAAGGCTAATCTCCAATCTTCTCCATCTCTTATAGCAGCATTGGTTGCAACGTAGCCAAAAATTTCAGGATGGGGAATAAGTGACCCAATTCTATTAGAGGCCATTTCCCTAAGGCTAGGATTTTTACAAATCATCCAACCCAGACCGGCCCCTGGAAAATTAAAAGTTTTATTAAGAGACATTAAGGTGACTGTTCGGTCAGCCGCCGCTTTTGAAATACTCGCGATTGGAATGTGTTTATGTCCATTCAAGACCATACCAGCGTGAATTTCATCAGAACAGATAAATAGATTATTTTTATTACAAAAATCAACAATCTGAATCAATTCATCTTTTGTATAAACTGTCCCTCCAGGGTTGTGTGGGTTACAAAAAAATAGAAGCTCTGAATTATTATTTATTACCTTATTTAAACTTTTTGTCGATAAAATTTGACGATTCTTAATGGTTTCAACTTGCGCCTCATTAAAACTTCTTCCAGATTGTTCAGCTGCTAACCTAAGGTGATGATAAATTGGTTGTGGTGTGATTATATGTGAGGCACTTTTAGTACAGCTAATACCAATTGAATATAGGGCTGATACAACACTTGGGATAATTACAATCCATTCAGTTTCTACCTCCCAACAATAATGTTTTTTTAAGTAACTAGCTATATTTTCTTTAAAATCATTTGGTTCATGAGTGTAACCAAAAATGCCATGCTCTACTCTATTTTTCATAGCATTAAGTACGCATGGAGGAGACAAAAAATCCATGTCTGCTACCCAAAGGGGAATGACTGTTGGTTCGTATTTATCCCATCTAATTGAGTCAGTTTGAAATCGGTTAATTACTTTGTCAAAATTATATTTACTCATAAGTTTTTAGCGCCTTCGAGAGAAGAAAAACTTAATTATTTTGTAAATAATTACTAATATGATTCGTTTAAATAAAAATATTTTAATAAAATTTTTAATCATCACTTATTAAATTCCATGCTTATTGTTCGGTAGTATTATTTTCTGACTAATTTTTCCATTAAAGGTGCGATTGAAATTAAGACGATACCAGCAACAAGAGACATAATTGTTAAGAAGGTAAATAAATCTATATTATTTGATTTAAGAATAGTTGGTAATTTTCCGGCAGAATAGTTTGCAATAGCTGCTGATAAAAACCAAAAACCCATCATTAGTGAAGCAATTTTCTTTGGTGAAACCTTTGAAACCATGGATAGGCCAATTGGTGATAGGCATAACTCACCAAGCGTATGAAGAAAATATACTCCCACAAGCCACCAGAGACTTATGTAGGAAGCATTTGAATTATTGACATACATGATTAGAAAAAAACCGGCTGAAAGAAGAATAAGTCCTATTCCCATTTTTTGAGAAGTATTTATTTTATGATCACTTCTATCAATTCTTAACCAAAAATTTGCTATTAGAGGCCCAAGTAAAATTATAATTAAGGGATTAATGGATTGAAAGAATGAAGCTGGAACAATAAAGCCAAAGAAATTTCTATCAACTGAATTACTAGCATAAAGCGTTAAAGAGCCACCAGCTTGCTCAAAACCAACCCAAAAGAATATTACAAATAATGAGAGAGTGCCAATATAAAAAATTTTCTTTATATCTTCTTTGATGAAGTTAATTTTATTTTTTTTCTTTAAAAATAAAATAATTGCTAGCGTAAATAGTAAGGTTAAAAGTTCATAAAAATTATCATTGATAAAACCATTTATTTTAAAAATTAATAAGATAATGGGGATATTGATTAATGATAAAAACCCAATCAACCCCCAATCACTATAATTTAATCTTTTCGTTTTTTTAGAAAAATCTTCCTGAATAATTTTATTTTGTCCCAAATAAAATTGTATTAATCCTGCAAGCATACCTAATCCTGCAATTGCAAATCCATAATGCCAATTAATGGTTTCCCCAACATACCCAACTATTAAAGGTGCTAAGAAAGCACCTAAATTTATTCCTATATAAAAGATACTAAACCCACTATCTCTTCGTACATCATTGTCTTTATATAGCCTCCCTAGAAGAACGCTTATATTAGGCTTGAAATAACCATTACCTATAATTAATAAGCCCATAGCTAAAAATAACAGATCAGGAAATGCCATTAAAAAATGCCCAAGCATCATTGTGAGCCCACCAATAAAAATTGCTTTTTGAGTGCCTAAATATTTATCTGCTAAATAGCCTCCAATGATTGGAGTTAAATATACTAGTCCAGTATAGATAGCATATATATGAAGAGCATCAGCATCTGAAAATCCCAATGAATTTACTAGGTACAGTACAAGCAAAGCTCGCATTCCATAATAGCTAAATCGCTCCCACATTTCTGTGAAAAATAAAGTAGTTAGGCTGTATGGATTTCTGTCTTTTATTAATTTAGTCATCTATGTTTTTTTATACACTATGAGGTCCATATTACGTATTTAATTAGTTTTATAGAACATTGTTAGATAATTATTATCAATAAATTTTTTAATTAACTTCTATTTTCCCACCAAGTTATCTAAGGTAAACTGCCTTCATGAAAAAACTTTTACATGTTGGGTGTGGCCCTGAAAATAAAAATACTCTAAAGGGTTTTAATACTCCCTTTTGGGAAGAGATTAGACTAGACATAGATAAAGATGTTAAGCCAGATATTGTTGGCACTTTAACGGATATGGGTTTAGTTAATAGCGGCACTATTGATGCTCTCTACTCATCTCATAATATTGAGCATCTATTTCCACATGAAGTTCCTGTTGCATTAAGAGAATTCAATAGGGTACTAAATGACGATGGTTTTGTTGTCATTACTTGCCCAGATCTTGTAAGCGTATGCCAGGCAGTTGTAAGTGATAAGTTAATGGAGCCACTCTATTCATCACCTGCAGGCCCAATTTCTCCAATAGATATCTTGTATGGTCACAGAGGCTATATAGAGCAAGGGAAAGTCTATATGGCTCATAAAACTGGGTTTACTTACACGTCTTTACTTAAAGCCTTCCAGGAGGCTGGCTTTACCTCTTTCTTTGGTGGAAGTCTGCCAAAAACATTTGAATTATGGCTTATTGCATTTAAGCAAGGTAGAACAGAAGAGGATTTAAAAAAAGCTGCAGGAGAATTTTTGCCTTAATAAAAGGTAGAAAGTATACTTAAAGACAATAATTTATGTAAATAACAGTGGTATTAACTTTTTATACAGGCATATTGTTCGTGCAAAAAAACACACAAATCAAATTAAAAAATAATCCATCAAGAACAGGTCATTTAACTGGTGAAATACGTTCAAGAAAAGGAAGTATATATTGGCAAATTAAATTTACTGATGGCTCAATTGATTATGTTGGTGAAAACGAGATTGAAGAAGTAGTAGAGAGTGATTTTGATGATCATTATTCTCTTTTAAAAAAAGGTGAGTATGGAAGAGCATCAGATCTAAGACAGCACTTAACATTTGTTCATTTATCTGGAAGATTAGCTAATTTAGTCTATAGCATGGGCGTTACTAATACAGATTTTTGGCCACATCAATATAAGCCTTTGCTGGCCCTTTTAGATTCACCGGCTAATGGCTTATTGATTGCAGACGAAGTTGGGCTCGGCAAGACAATTGAAGCTGGCTTAATTTGGACCGAATTAAGAGTGAGGTATGATATGAGAAGGCTTTTAGTCATTTGTCCGGCTATGCTAAAAGAAAAATGGAAGGATGAGCTAAGTAATCGATTTGGTATAAAAGCAAAAATTGTTAAGGCCAAAGAGCTTTACGACGATTTACAGGATGAGGGAGCCACAAGAAATAATACAGATGAAGCTTGGATTGCTAGTTACCAATCATTAAGACCACCTAAAGATTGGAAGTCAAAAAACGAAGATATTAACAAGTCAAAAAATACCAGAAAATTATGTGACTTTCTTGAATCTAATTCTGAAGATACAAAGTTATTTGATGCTGTAATTTTTGATGAAGCACATTATATGCGAAATGATTCAAGTGCGGCACATAAGCTTGGAAATATAATAAGAGATGTAAGTGAGTTCATACTTTTATTATCGGCAACACCTATAAATTTAAAAAGTTTAGATTTATTTGAGCTTTTAAAGCTTGCAGATCCTGAACACTTTAAAAATACTTATGATTTTGAAGAAATGCTAGCCTCAAACAAACCTTTGATAAAAGCACGAGATATTGTTTTAGACAGTCGGTCTGATAAAAAAGATATTCTTGATATATTAAAAGAATCACAAAAAACACAATTACTAAAATTTTCTTCACAGCTAAAAGCCCTAATTAATGAGCTTTCTATGTATAAAGAATCTATATCAAAAGAATATAGAGCAGAAATTGCTGAGACAATTGAAAGAATAAACCTACTTGGTCACGTTGTTACAAGAACAAGAAAAAGAGATATTCAGGCTAAACGACCAGTAAGAAGAGTTAATAGAGAGGCCATTACAATGTCTGAAATTGAAATGGAGCTATATTCAAGTGTCACAGATTCAATAAGAAGTTACGCACAAGAAAATGACATAGTTACGGGGTTTCTTTTAGCAACCTATCAAAGACAAATTTCAAGTTGCCCAGCTGCAACTTTTGGAAATTGGGAAAAAAGAAATTTTGAGGATACGGAAAATATAGATGATGCTGAGGATGAAATAGATAAAGCACCTCTAAGACATCATATATACAATCATCTTAATACAAGTATTTCATATAAGGGCTTATATGATAATGATTCAAAATTTAATAGATTAAAAGATTTATTATTGAAATTTAATGATGAAAATAAAGAAAAAAAAATAATTATTTTTACGTCATTTAGAGCAACGGCTAAATATTTAAAAGAACGATTAAGTAAATTAGATATTCAATCAATGCTTTTGTGGGGGAGTATGGACAAACCAAAGCAAGAATATATTAATCAATTTAAGGAAAGCAAAAGCCTTAGAGTGCTTATTTCTACTGAAGTCGCCTCAGAGGGGGTTGATCTTCAGTTCAGTAATTTTCTAATAAATTATGATTTACCATGGAATCCCATGAGAGTTGAGCAAAGAATTGGAAGGATTGATAGATTAGGCCAAGAATCAGATGAGTTATTTATTTGGAATTTATTTTATAAAGATTCTATTGACGAGAGAATTATTATTCGCCTAATGGACAGGTTAAATATTTTTGAAGAAGCCTTAGGAGAATCGGAGGCAGTTATTGGCGAACAAATATCAAAACTGGAAAGTGATTTATTAATTAAGCCTCTTACGCGAGAGGAAGAAGATTTAAGAATTGCACAAACAGCTCAAGCTATTGAAAATTTAAAACAAGTACAACTAAATCTAGAAAAAAACGCTTCAAAAATATTATCTCATGGAGGACTATTAATAGAAAAAATTAAGGCAGCAGAAGAATTCTCAAAAAGGATAACAGATGAAGACTTGATAGTTTACGTGAGTGATTTTTTAGTAGGCCATGCGCAAGGTTTTATATTTAAGAGTGATATTGATAATTCAAATATATTTGAAGTAAAACTGCCTTCAAAAATTGCAGCAGAATTATTTGATTTTATAAGGGTAAATCAATTATTTGGAATGACAACCTTAGCAAATGGAAGCTTAAGAAAATGTCATTTTAAAAATAAAGTTGGACATGAAAATAAACATGTTGAGATTATCAATCAATTTCATCCTTTAATTAGATATATAAGTGATAAATATATACGCTCAAAAAAGAAATTTTATCCATTGGTTGCAATTGAACTAAAAAATACTGAGCTGAATATTAAAAAGGGTTTCTATGTGTTTTGTGTAAAAAGAAGTAGTTTTCAAGGGTTAAGATCGGAGGAGCATTTAGATTCAATTGCTATTAGATTAGATAATAGAGAAATATTAACAAGTGAAAAATCTGATCAGCTTATTAATTCTTCAAGATTAAATGGAGGTAATTTTTTAGATATTTCAAAAATTGTTAATTCAGATGATATTGGTAAATTAATAGATACATTGGAATTAAATTTAGATGAAAGTTTTGAAAAAATGCGCTTAAAAAAAGCTAATGAGAATAAAGATAGAATTGCTTTTCAAAAAAATTCATTAGAGCAACATAAGAATAGAAAATTACCAGGCTTAAAAGAGATGCATGAAAAATTGTTAGGAGAGAATAAACTCAATGGTGCAAGATTAACAAAAAGCAGAATTGATAAATTAATTGAAAAAACAGAAGTGCAACTTCAAAAAATCATGTTGAGTTCAGATATTAAAGCTACTAAAAGTTTTGTTTGTTCAGGAGTTATTAACCTTAAATAGGATTATATATGCCCACATTACAAGAAGAACTTGAAAAAAAATTTGGTGCAAAAAGAACCAAAAAAATAACTGAAAAAAGAAAGCCCACATCACCTTTGGGGGTAGTTCATAAGAAGGTTAAAAAAAATGAAAATAGAAAGCCTATAAAGTGTCAATATTGTGATCTTGATATACGCGCAGATATGATAAGAAAACATTGTAGGGAGCTTCACCCTGAACAAAACGTTAAGAAAAATAATAAATATATTGAATGTGATATATGTCAATCACGGATAAGAAGTGATTTTTTAAGTGAGCATAAAAAAAAGAAACATCAAGAGCATATCTATCCCGATATCAAAAGTGAGGTAACTAAACCTCGGATATCCATCAAAAATTTTAATTTCTCTTTATCATCGGTTAAAGATTTTAAAGTTCCTGATGATTGGGCTCTAAAAGAAGAGGTTACTCAAGAAAATAAAAACGATGTAATAGATATTTATATAGGACTTGATTTTGGTACATCCTATACTAAGGCTGTAATAAGGTATTCCCAGGATTCTTATATTGTTGATTGGTCTGGCATTTCAAATTTTCCTAACTCTAATACATTACCAAGCGAACTTTCAATAAAAAAAAATAACCCTAATAATTTTAATGTTGGACGTGCCCCTGATAGTGATATATTTAGTAATTTAAAGATTCCGCTTCTCGAGAAGAGAGCAACAAAAGAAGAAGAAGATAGAGTGGTAATTTACTTATCCTTAGTATTAAGGTACATAAGACAATGGTGGCATAAACATGATATATATCCTGATGCTAATTTAAGGTGGAACCTTACCATTGGACTCCCTGCTAAAGATAATACTCATGAAAGCTTACATAAACAATATATATCCTTAACAAATAAAGCTTGGGCGATGAGTTTTAAGAAAAATAATACCTTGAAACTTGAGCTTAACTGCTTTAGTGAATTTGCAGCTCAGATGCAAACATATTTAAAAAATATTAGGCGTCAAAAAGACCTTCATCTACTTTGTGATGTTGGGGGAGGGACTGTTGATATTGTTTGCTTTAATGTTCATTTAAATGATAAAGATGAAGATATATTGCCGACGTTTACTTCTGAAGTAGAACCTCTGGGTACTCATTATTTATTTCAGGAGCGATTAAAGGCTTTAGATACTAAAATACAATCAGGCAAATTACATGATGCAGCTCAAGTATTATCAGCGGAAGAGTTTGCCCGGAAATATAATGCTAATATTAAATCAATTCAAGACGCAGATGACCGATATGTAGAGGACTTATCAAACCTAATTATAAAAGTTCTGAGCCGAATGAAAAGTAATAGATATGGAAATTCACCATCTTGGAAAAATCGCTTGAGGGTATTCTTATGCGGAGGTGCAGCAAAAACTAAAGTTGTTCGTAGTGCCATGGCTAAAGCCCAAGTGTCATTTAAATGTCTTGGGGGGATATTGTTCCCTTTACCAGATGACATTCAAACAGGTAGTATGGATGAGGATGATTTTCAGCGTATCTCTGTTGCATATGGATTAGCTTTCGATCCATTCAGTCTTCCAAAGTGTATTGATGAAGACAAAGAATGGCACCCTCCAACACTTCCACCAAGAGAGGATTACGGTGGTGATTATGATAAATAGTTATTCCATTACTCTAAAATAATTCTAACAAGAAAAATAAAATGAATAATAATATATTAATAGCTGGGTCAACTGGTGCAATTGGGAAAGAATTCACAAGATTTTATTGTGACGACCCAAATGTAGGAAAAATTGTTACATTATCAAGAAAATTAGATGATACCGAGCATAAAAAAATTCAATCAATAGAAATTGATTACAGTAAAGAGGAGTCATTTAATAACTTAGATAAAGTATCAGAATTAGAATCTATTAATACGATCATAATCGCAACAGGAATATTGCATACAGACCAAATTAAACCCGAAAAATCGATAGATAGTATTAATTTTGAGGCCTTTAAAAATGTATTTCAAGTTAATGTTTTTGGACCTATGCTATTAGTAAAAAAGCTTATGCCCCTTATCAAGAGGTCACAAGGAGTTAAAATTGTCTTTTTAACAGCAAGAGTGGGAAGTATTTCTGATAATGAACTTGGTGGTTGGTACAGTTATAGAAGTTCTAAATCTGCACTTAATATGATGATAAGTAACCTTTCGATAGAATTACAAAGAACTAATAAAGATCATATAACAATAGGCATTCATCCAGGAACAGTCAAAAGCGATTTATCAGAACCTTTCTTAAAGCATGTAAAGCATAATATTTTTAGCCCAAGGGAAAGTGTGGAATTAATGACACAAGTTATTAGTAAAATTAGTCAAAAGGATTCAGGGAAGTGTTTTGATTTTTTAGGAAAGGGAATAGACCCCTAATTAACCATTGCTATATATGTTTACATAAAATTTAATGTTTGAAGGTATTTGTGCAGTTTAAAACTCTATTAAGGATAAAAATTGATAAGAAATAATACTAGAGATATGGAGTCAGAAGGGCTAGCTGGGGATTTCTTTTTGAAATGGGACGATATTCTTATTAATGCCTTCAGAAAAGATAGAGATTTTAAAAAAAAACTCACAAATTCCAGCAATATTGCTAAATATTTAAAGTTTAATCAAGAATTATTCCAGAAATTATCCATTCATTACAAAATATATGGTTCAAAAAGAAATCCAGTAATAAATTTTATATTCCCCAGTCCAGCAAGAGAGAGAACTGATTCTATTGCTGATGAATTATTTATAATACTTCAATCAATTTGTCTGCCCGTGCAAAAACGTCAGTATGATTCTATTGTAAGCTTCGCAGGTGATTTTCATTGCCCGGTAACTAAGCATGCTGTAAGCAGAATTATACTAAGGCTTGGCATAAAGAAAGAGGTTTATGAAGGTGATTATGAAGTATTAATCAAACAATTCTCATACGTTCCTATTGTCTCCGAGTTTTATAACACTATCTTTTGGCTCTTAAGCAAATTTAAGATTATTCCATTGGGCGATTTACAAAATATTGCATTAATTATTCCAGCAGAGAAGGGATTACTTTTAGGGAAATTAAATATTCGATCTGATGTCTCAGCTGATTATCGTAAAGCTTTCTCGACTTCTATAAAAACATTTGTGGATGATGAAATATTAAAAGGTGAAGAACAAGTGTCTGTAAAAGATACGTTAATTAAAATTTTTACCCAAACAACTCAGGCTATAGAAAACCCTTTTTTAATGCCATCTGGGATGGTAGCTAATATTGATCCATGGAAAAATATGAGCAGTCATTGTATTTTTTACCTCTCGCAATTTATGCTTATTAAAGATGACATCATTTACTTAATGTCTAAGGAAAATAAAAATTCTGATAATAAAATTTTCTTTAGGCTTGATAAGGCCTTTATAAAACTAAACAGCATATTTGATAAAGCAAAAAAAGAATCTGCTATTGCAGACAATGCTTCAATAGGTGAAATTTATGAAAAATTAGATGCACTCTATTTAAATAGTATGCTTCAGAATAATTCTGAAAGTTAGGCTAATCCGATGTTAAAGTGGCAGTAAATAATACAAGAGAAATAATATGAAATTAAAAGAATTATCAATGAAGATACCAGTCTTTCGTCGACTATCACATTGGTTGCTAAGAATACCTCTTATAATTGTGTTTATGCAACAAGGATTATCAAAGATGCCAGTAACACCAGAAACTGCAGATGCATTTGGGCTGCCCTATATTGTTTGGTGGTTTGTAGCATACGGAGAGCTTGGTGCAGGAGTAGGATTATTGGTGGGAGGTTTAATTATGTTCACTCGATGGATTTGGATTGGTGATTTAATTACAAGATTTAGTGGGTTTGTTATTGGGTGTATTGTGACTGGAGTTATTTGGATGAGTCAACCAGAATCACTGGCATTCGTATTACTGTACGACCATTTTCATGTTTTCTTATGGGTAGGGGGTTTATTCTTTGCATTAAAAGGAACAAGAACATAATAAAAAAATAGGAAGCTATAAATTAGCGGAAATAAGCTTTACTGGGCTAAAAGTCCTATGTTCTTATACCCTTCTTTTCTTAATTGAGGGCCAGCAAACGGGATTGAATTCGCTAGCTACAACACCTCCAGGGTCAGCACCAGGAATGAATTTTTGCCAGTCGCCTGATACCATGGTGGGCTCCTTAACTACACGTGCTCCATCTGCAAAATAAGTATTAGCCAAAACTATACGGCTCTGCGAAGTCCTATTATTACCTGCTGTATGAAAACTCAAATTATGGTGAAAACTGGCTTCACCTATTCCGAATGGTTTGCTGTCAATAGACACGTTGTTTGCCTTAAAAATCTCCGTAACTTTTTTATCATAGCTTGTGTCATTTTTATTAAAAGTGATATTTTTGACGAGATTGAAAACATTTAATGGCTTTGCAAATGACAAAGGGCCCATAGATAGAGGTACTGGTTGTGCTGGCATCCATGCGGTCACAACATCATTTGTCTCTAAAGGGAAATGATGATCGTCGTAATGCCAAGGTGTACGACCACAACCGGGCTCTTTTGATAGTGCATTGTCATGGTAGAGACGAACACTTTTTACGCTTAGCAGATCCGCTGAAATCTTTGCAATGCGAGGGCTGAGAACATATTGCCTAATAATAGGACTCTCTATCCACATCATTTCGAGGCTTAGGAAGCGGTTAGCCTTGTTATTTTCTGGAAATGTTTTGTTGAGAAGGCGAATGAGTTCCTTGCGCAAGCGAAATACAGCTGCTGGAGACAGCACGTTTGGTAGTCTGATGAATCCGTCTCGACGAAAGGCAAGCTTATGATCCTTAGTTAATTTGTATGGAGTTGAAAGCTCAACTCCTAGTTCACTATCAGATGGCATATCTAAATGCTGTATCGGTGGTATATCTATGATATTAGTTGCATTATCTTTATTATCAGCAAGCGTTACATACCAATCCCACCAAGCTTGATTGTCCTGCTCCCAGTGTTGGTTTAAGTCTTCACTAAGTGCATTTTGTCCTACAAGCAAATCATTGGAGAGTATTTTCTTATTAATAATTTAATTTCCTAAAAATAAAATATTTTTTGACAGCTTAATAGCTGGCTGTTATTTTCAGACAAATTTAAATCACAATTAGTTTCATCTATAACTTGTGTGTATTATATGCCTTTATGTTTTCTTTAACAGTCTACTAAACCCCCGGATAATGAGATGGTCAAAAATAATATGAGTCAAAGAGAAATTTTTTTATTGAGAATTGAATTTTATGGATGAAGAAAATACTAGGGATCTTGACTATTTTTTAGATATTCAACCTAAGAAAAAAATAGAATTTTATGAGGCTGTTTTGGAAGGGTTATCATTACCCCAGAAAACAATATCTCCTAAATTTTTTTATGATGAGCGGGGCTCCAAGATCTTTGATAAAATTTGTGATACACCAGAATACTACTTAACTCGAACCGAAATAGCATTACTTAATGAGATTCAAGAAGAGCTTTATTCTCTTGTTGAGCCTGGTTCAGCAGTCGTGGAATATGGCTGTGGTTCGAGTATTAAGATCAAAGCCCTTTTATCGGCTTTGCCAGAACCATCACATTATATTGCAATAGACATTTCAAAGTCGCATCTGATTGCAACTGCGAAAGAAATAGCTTCGAATTATAGTAATATTTCTGTTGCAGCAATTTGCGCAGATTTTATGGAACCTATCGACTGGCCAGAAAGGGCCTCTTTTGAATCTTTAAAGCGGCTTGCTTTTTTCCCTGGCTCTACCATTGGAAATCTAAACCCTAGTGAAGCTAGTCAGCTTTTAAAATATGTCCGACATTTAGTCGGTGATGAGGGTACATTCTTAATTGGTGTAGATATGAAGAAAGATGCTGAGGTTTTTAATAGAGCTTATAATGATGCACAAGGTCATACTGCTGACTTTAATTTGAATCTTCTTCATAGAATGAAAAGTGAACTAGATGCTGATATAAATATCTCTGAATTTTCTCATAAAGCTTTTTATAATGAAAAACTTGGAAGAGTTGAAATGCATCTTATTAGTGATACTAAGCAAGTTATTAAAATTGATAGTTTAGAGTTTCTCTTTGAAAAAGGAGAAAGCATACATACTGAATGTTCTTATAAATATTCCATAATAGAGTTCTCTGAGTTAGCAAAAAAATCAGGATTTAGTGTGTTAAAAAATTGGACTGATAAGAGAAGTCTTTTCAGTATTTATCTGATGAAAGCTATTTAAAATTATATTTATGTACTTAAATCATTTAAAAGTGAAACTATGAAAATTAAATCTGCTTGGATAAGCCAAGTAGAAAGTGGCCAACAGCCCAGTAGCTCCTCTTTACGAGATCATCTGAATGCTCTTCATGACAGCAATGCGGGTTTCACGGAAGCATTTGCTTGGAACTGTCGAGATGCGAATGGAAAAAATAGCTATGAGTTGCTTGCTGATATTGTTAACGAAAAATATCATTCTCACGTTCTGGATCTTGGATGTGGTAGCGGTGTACTGCTAGACCTTTGCAATCAACGCTTCGGAGCTAATTTGATGCTATCGGGTGTTGATATGAATAGTTCCGAACTTCAGCTTGCGAGGGAGCGACTTGCACATACCGATATTAAATTCCATCAGGGATCGGCACAAAACCTTGATTGCTTTACTGATTCATCTTTTGATGTGATCTTCTGCCATTGGGCATTAACTTTGATGGACCCAGTAGTTCAAGTGCTTGCTACAACCAAGCGCCTACTTACGAAAAGAGGCATTTTTGCAGCTATTATTGATGGGGATCCTAAAACTGCTCCCGGCTATCTTGAAGTCCACGATATTATTTACAAACACGTACAATATAAGTATCCAGATTATGGAGTTTTTGAACTTGGTGATCCACGTGTGAGAACAGCTCCTCAATTGCAAAAACTTGCTGCAGAAACCTTTGAAGATTTTGATATAAATATAACACCAATAACTCTCAGTTTTAATGCAGCTCCTAGTATCTTGGCTCGTGAGGCCGCTGGTTTTTTCTACGCTTCATACGTTCTCTCACCCAATGATCTGAGCCATATGCTTAACGATCTCGAAAAATATTTTATTACGAGCCAGCAGGATGGAATTAGCTGCTTTACCATGCCAGTAAACCGTTTAATTATTAGGGGTAGAGGGCAATAATAATCGGACCGCGTAAAATCTGTCTGAACTTTAAATTACTGAAGATAAGCGAGTTTTAGTTAGGGGGCTTATAATCTTGTTGATTATTACTGAATACTATATAGTTTATTTAATGTCCGTTCATTTGACAGCACCCATTGTTAATCTCGGTCAATAATTAAAAGCAAATCACGACCAAAAGTCTTACCTTGTTTTATAAGATGATGATTAATCTCGTTCAATCAAAAATATAATTTAAACGTGATTTACTTTTATTACTCATAGACATAATTAGTTATCCTTAATTATGTAGATTGCTCATGGTTAATCGTCACCAAAAAATTACAATAATTAAAGGAAATGATCATGAGTGTATTAGAAGATTTTAAAAAGTTAAAAGCAGAAGGAACGAAAATTGTAGTAGTTACTTCTCATGAATACTGGAGCGCAAAGATTCTTAACGACACAGACATAAACGGTATCTTAATTGGTGATGATTTGAATATGGTAGTTCATGGCCATGAAGATACTTTGAGTTGTGATGTGGAAACAATTGCAATGCATACCAGAGCAGTAAAAAAAGGAGCAAAAGATAAATTCCTTATTGCTGGTATGCCCTTCATGAGCAACAGAAAAGGGTTCAAGGATGCAATGGATAACGTCGAAATCTTAATTAAGGCTGGAGCAAACGCACTTAAAATAGAAGGCGTTGATGGAAACGAAGAGCTCTATGCTCATCTCTCTCAATCAGGTATTCCAACCATTGGACATATTGGCCTTACACCATCTCACCACAATGCAATCGGTGGATTTAAAGCTCAAGGTAAAACTAAAGAAAGTGAGCTTAGCATTATTGAAGAAGCTAAAAAACTTGATAAGCTTGGGTGTATCGCAATCGTTTTAGAAGCTGTTCCACAGCACGTAGGTGCCGCTGTTAGAGATGCAGTTTCTATCCCAGTCGTTGGTGTCGGAGCAGGATTGGATGTAGATGGACAAGCGCTGGTTCTTCCAGATATGCTAGGTTTTTCTACAGACTTTAAGCCTAAATTTGTAAGAACATACATGAATGGAGCCGATCTTATTAAAGATGCCGTAAATAAGTTTGCAGCAGATGTTCATGCGGAAGCATTCCCATCGGAAAAAGAAACTTACGCACCGGCGAAGAAATAGCTACTTAATTAATAAAAGGGCTATACATGGTTTTACAAAATATGACGTTAGAGAGGATTATAAGGAGTGGCAATAAATGTTGTATACATTTAATTCGTAGTCCTTTTCTTACGTCACTATTTTGAAAAAAGATACAGTTAGAAAAAAATATTTAAAAAAGCGTCAAGAACTCTCTTCTTCCAAATTTGAAAAAGAATCATCTCAACTTATTCAAAACACTATTGAGCTTATAAAAAAATATAAGCCTAAATGTGTTCATTGCTTTTTACCTATCCATTCAAAAGGTGAAATAAACACTACACCAATCGTTCAGTATTGCTGGAAAAATAACATCAATGTTGTTGTGCCTGTTAGTAACTTTGAAGACGGGACAATAAAAACTGCAGAATTCAGACCTAATACCAAAACAAAACAAACAAAAAATAATATTACCGAACCAATTGATCCTGTTTGGAAAAAAAACGATAATATAGATATTGTAATCACTCCTCTTTTGGCTTTTGATCCTCAAGGTTATCGAGTAGGTTATGGGAAAGGATTTTATGATCGTTTTTTTGCTTCTTTACACAAGAATGTGAAAAGAGTTGGAATTAGCCTTTTTAAGCCTTATAAAAGTATAGAAAATATAAATGAATATGATGTACCTTTGACTCATTGTGTTACTCCTGATAAAACTTATTCTTTTTAATAATTGGTGATTAAATGAAAAAACTATTATTACTTTTACTCTTTATCCCTAGCATTGTTATAGCGGACTCAAGCTCAGAATTTTATGAGCCAAGTGATTCAAATGCTTATCAAGGAAGATTGTTATACGACTCTAGCAAAGAAGATTATCCGATAGAAAAAATGATAAAACTTTGCGCGCCTTATACGGGCATAGATACTGCGCAAACACAATGTAAAAAACAAAACGAGCAATCAATAATGATATGTGAATATAAATGCAGCTTACATTGGTCAGTAAGCAGTAAATAAAAAGTTAGCCCTATAAACTATTAAGTACTTTAAAGTCTCGTAGGATAAATAATTAGTGAGAGCTTTCGTTCTAAGATCGTATGTGGCCATATTTGACCTTTTTTTTGTCTGTATTTAATTAAAATTCAAGACTACATTTTGGACAGAATAAGTTCTCAACATGGAAGCAAGTTTTAGACTATTTAATCTGATAAGATATTTCATGGATTCAGATAAACTACCAGAGAGCCATGTGAGTTTTGAGGACTATGCTGGCAGTTAGTTGAACGAATGTAAATGATCATAGGATGGAAAATGGATTCTGAGCAAATTAAAAGTGTAGAAAAAGAATTATGGGGTGCCGCGGATATTTTAAGAGCTAACTCAAAATTAACAGCAGCTGAATATAAAGATCCAGTTCTGGGTTTGATTCTTCTTCGCTTTGCTCAAAATAGGTTTGAAGAAACTTTAAGAAAAATTGAAGCTAATATCCCGGTTAATCCTCGTACAGGAAAGAAAGAAATTACCAAAGATCATTTTTTAGGGGAGTCTTCTTTATATCTTCAAGATGAATCAAAGTATGAATACTTAGCTAACCTTCCCGAAGGAAAAGATATAAGTGAAGCAGTCAATCATGCAATGCAATTGGTTGAAGATGACCATATTGATCTAGCGGGTATCTTACCCAAAAACTATCAGGACCTTAATAGTGATTTATTAAAAGAATTAATCAGAATATTTAATACTGAAGCAATTAGATCAATTCCAGGTGATGTATTTGGTCGAATCTATGAATATTTCTTAATGCAATTTTCAATGTCAGGTGCTGGAGCTCAAGAGGGCGGAGAGTTCTTTACGCCACCTTCACTTGTTCAGCTAATTGTGAACTTCATTGAACCTTATCATGGGATAGTTCATGATCCAGCCTGTGGCTCAGGTGGTATGTTTGTCCAAACAGCCCACTTCATAGGAGATCATAATAAATCTATTAATGAATCAATTACAACTTATGGAACTGAGCTCAAAACAAACAACACAAGATTAGCGAAAATGAACTTAGCGATTCATGGCATGGAAGGAAAAATTATTGAGGATAATAGCTTCTATAGTGATCCACATAATTTAGTGGGTAAATGTGATTTCGTGATGGCAAATCCTCCTTTTAATGTAGATAAAATCGATAAGAAAAAAGATTTTGTTGTTAATGATGCAAGACTTCCTTTTGGTCTTCCTAAAAATGACAATGGTAATTATTTATGGATTCAATATTTCCATTCTTACCTAAATGAAAAAGGTCGAGCTGGGTTTGTTATGGCTTCATCTGCAACGGATGCAGGCAATACTGAAAAACTCATCCGTCAAAAACTTATAGAAACAGGGGACGTTGAAGCGATTGTAAGTGTTAGAAATAATTTCTTCTATACTCGAAGTTTGCCTTGTCATGTCTGGTTTTTTAATAAAAACAAAAAAGATAAAGACACAATCTTGATGATTGATGCGAGGAATACTTTTAGGAAAGTTAATTCCAAAATTAACGACTTTACCCCAGATCAATTAGAGGGATTAACAACAATTATTAAGTCTTACCGAGGTGAAACAGTCGACTTTAAGGCAAATGAATGGCTAACTAAAAGCTTTGAATCAGGCAGTTATGAGGATGTAGAGGGGCTATGTAAGGTGGCTTCAATGGATGAGATTATCGAGAATGATTACAGTCTTACTCCGGGTAGATATGTTGGTTTTAGCATTCAGATTGATGAAGACTTTGACTATAAAGGCAGAATGGCAGAGATACATGATGAGTTAGCTAAGCTGAATGCTGAGAGCGATGATTTAATGAAGCCTATTCAAGATTTGAAGTTATGAGTGAGTGGCAAAAGATTACATTTGGAGAAGCAGTCAACTTTCCTCCAAAATGTTCATTAGTAAAGAAAGAAGTTTATCCTTATATTGAGCTAGCAAATATAAATATTGGCTTTAAGTATGTTTATAGTTTTGGAGAGCAAAAATATAATGGTAGTGGCTCAAAGTTTGAAAATGGAGATACCTTATTTGCAAGAATTACGCCAAGTTTAGAAAACGGAAAGATTGCTCAGGTAAAAAATCTTAAAAAAACAGGTTTTGGTTCTGGTGAATTTTTTATTTTTCGTGGAAAAAAGGGTATAAGTGATAGTGATTTTATTTATTATTTATCTCAGACGGAATCTTTTAAGAATAATGCAATAAATAGTATGGTTGGTGCATCAGGTCGACAAAGAGCTGACAATAAGTTTGTAGCAAAAACTAAAATCAACCTCCCACCACTCCCAACCCAACAAAAGATAGCAAAAATTCTCTCTAATTATGATGACTTAATTGAGAATAACCTAAAGCGTATTAAGTTATTAGAAGAGTCTGCAAGACTCACTTATGAAGAGTGGTTTTTACGCTTTAGAATCGATGGTAAGAAGCTAGATATAGATCCAGAGTCTGGGTTACCTTTTGGGTGGGAAAAGAAGTCAATAACACAGTGTGATGCATTTAAGCAAGACAACCGGAAACTAAAAGAATTTGATGGTGAAAAACTATACTATGCAACAGCTGATGTAGATGGTACAGAAATTACAGTAGATGGTGAAATAATAAAATGGCTTAACAAACCATCAAGAGCACAAATAAAGCCAAATAATAATACTGTCTGGTTTGCCAGGATGAGTAATACATATAAGGTTTTATGTTTTAATAATAAGAATACCAATCTTCAAGATAGCTCAGTTTTATCATCTGGATTTGCTGGATTCAATGCAAAAAATGATTCATGTCTACCGTTTTTATATTTCACTATAAATAGTAAATTTTTTCATGATTTAAAAGATTTATACGCCACAGGTGCCACTCAAGTTTCATTAAATAATGATTCAATGAGTTATATAAAAATTATCGAACCCAGATCGGAATTAATTGAAAAATTTGGAAATAAAACGTTACCTCTGATTGAGGAGATAAGTAATTTAAGGAGTAAAAACCAACTCCTAAAGGAAGCCCGAGATATCCTTTTACCTCGTTTAATGACAGGTATGATTGATACAGATAAATTGAAGGTGGCGGCATGAGTTGGGAGTACAGTGAGGATAATTTAGTCGAACAAGCAACCTGCGACACCTTCAAAGACCTTGGCTGGCAAATTGAAACTGCTTGGCATAACGAAACATTTGGTGAGGCAGGTCTATTAGGTCGTGAGAATAAATCTGAGGTTATCT
>JAOKFJ010000012.1 GCA_028247015.1 Methylophilaceae bacterium
CCGACGTAAGTTTCACCACTTGGAAAAGTGTAAGTCCCTTGTCCATTTCTATCATCATTTTTAAATTCCCCGACGTAGGTGGCACCATCAGATAAGTTGAAAGTACCTTGTCCGTGTCTTAAACCATTTTTAAATTCCCCTATATATTTTCCACCACTTAAAAATGACTGAGAACCTTGTCCATTTTATTTCCCATCTTTAAATTCCCCGACGTAAGTTTCACCACTTGGAAATGTATGAGTACCTTGTCCTATTATTTTGTTTTTTTTAAATTCTCCCACGTAGGTTTCACCACTTGGAAAAGTGTAAGTCCCTTGCCCATTTCTCTTGCCGTTTTTAAATTCCCCGACATAAGTTTCACCGTTTGAAAGAGTGTAAGTCCCTTGTCCATTGCATTTTTCATTTTTAAATTCTCCTACGTAGGTTGAACCATCAGCATTTGTGCAAGTCCCTTGCCCATTTCTCTTGCCGTTTTTAAATTCTCCTACGTAGGTTGAACCATCAGCATGTGTGTAAGTCCCTTGTCCATTTTTTGTGCTGTTTTTAAATTCCCCGACGTAAGTTTCACCATTTGGATTTGTATAAGTACCTTGTCCATTGCATTTTTCATTTTTAAATTCTCCAATAAGAGTTTCACCATTTGAAAGAGTGTAAGTCCCTTGTCCATTTGTCTTGTCGTTTTTAAATTCTCCGACATAGGTTGAACCATCAGCATGTGTGTAAGTACCTTGACCATTTCTCTTGCCGTTTTTAAATTCTCCGATGTAGGTGGCACCATCTGGAAAGGTAATTTTTTTCATAAAATCAGTTTACCCCTAGACAATTAAGTGGGCAAATGAACTATTGAGAATGCTTTCTATTTTTGGACTCATATTTCTAGAATTAACTAATATGTGTAGTATTTAATTGAGAACTTACCTATCTTGATTGGATACTCTTTATTACGTATCTCTTGTATTCTTAAGTCTCTCTCATGTTTTCTCTTTAAGACAGAACTGACTGAAGTATTAAACCAAGTATTACCTCGAGTTGTTTTAATATTCATTTCGTTTAATTTACGACTGATTTTTCTATAACCAAGTCCAGAATCGTGCATAGATTTGATGAGTTTATAGAGATATTGTTGCCTCTCTGTATATGGATTTCCTTGATATGTGAGATTGTTACTTTGAATTTCAATACTGAATTCTAGATACGGAATTGTGCCCTCTAAACATGTACAAGCAAAACTACTCCACTGTGACTGACTTTGCTAAATTTCTAGGCTTATCGACATCTGTTCCTTTTCTTAAAGCAACATGATATGCCAGTAATTGAACAGGGATAGAATGAATAATTGGAGATAAAACACCTGTGTGCCTTGGGGCCCTTATAACTTTAATGCCTTTACTTTCAATAAAATGACTATCAGCATCAGCAAAAACAAATAATATACCTCCTCTTGCTTTTACTTCTTGCATATTAGATTTTACTTTTTCTAATAATGAATCATTTGGGGCAATAACAACTACTGGCATTTTTTTATCAACTAACGCTAATGGCCCATGTTTTAATTCTCCAGCAGGATATGCTTCTGCATGGACATACGAAACTTCTTTTAATTTTAAAGCACCTTCTAATGCTATTGGATAGTGAATGCCACGCCCTAAAAACAATGCATGTTCCTTTTCAGAAAAATGTTTTGCCCATTGTTTAATTTGGGGCTCTAAATTTAGGGCAGATTGAATTCCTCCAACTAAGCACCGAAGATCATCTAAATACTTCTTTTCTATTTTTTTATTTATAAGTTTCTTGTTCTTTGCTAAAGTGACTGTCAAAATAAATAGCGAGACTAATTGAGTTGTAAACGCTTTTGTAGATGCAACACCAATTTCAATGCCAGCTCTAGTATAAAAAACTAAGTTAGAGGCTCTTGCTATCGCACTTTCTTGAACATTACAAATTGCTAACGTTTTTTTATGTCCAATTTTTTTAGCATGTTTGAGTGCCTCAATAGTATCTAGTGTTTCTCCTGATTGTGAAACAGTAATAACTAATTGATTTTTATTGGGAACTGATTTTCTATATCGGTATTCACTTGATATTTCTATTGTTGTTGGAATTTGAGCTATATCTTCAAACCAATATTTAGCTGTTAATCCAGCGTAATAACTCGTTCCTGCTGCAAGAATAAGTATGCTGTCGACATTTTTAAAAGTTTCTTTCGCTTTATTTCCAAATAATAAACTATCAAATTTATTTTCGTCAATTACAGCTTCAACAGTGTCCCCTATAGCTCTAGGTTGTTCATAAATTTCTTTTTGCATAAAATGATCATGAGGACCTAAGTCCATTGATGAAATTTTTACTTTACTGTGATTTACTTTTCTAACGACTTTTCTTAGCTTACTATTATATATATCAAGTGATGTTTTGGAGATCTTAGCTAG
The DNA here is from genome assembly GCA_028247015.1 of Methylophilaceae bacterium. Classification (GTDB taxonomy): domain Bacteria; phylum Pseudomonadota; class Gammaproteobacteria; order Burkholderiales; family Methylophilaceae; genus BACL14. The sequence continues at coordinate 2,430 of JAOKFJ010000012.1, forward strand.
ATCGCCATCTTCAAGATAAATTATCTTTCTTGTAACCCCTAATAGTGCACTAATATCTGATGCAGCAAAATATTCTGATTTACCTTGACCAATAATTAACGGGCATCCTAGTCTTGCACAAATTAATTCATCTTTTTTATCAACTGAAATTACAGCAATAGCATAAGCTCCAACTAAATCATTAGTGGCCAATTGAGTAGCTTTTAATAAATTCTGCTTACTTTGATAATAATAATGGATTAAGTGAGCAATAACTTCTGTATCAGTTTCAGATTCAAATTTATAGCCTAATTTTTTTAACCGGCTACACTGTGATTCATGATTTTCAATTATGCCATTGTGAACTACAGCAATTTGATTATTAGAAACATGTGGATGAGCATTATCCTCTGTTACCCCTCCATGAGTAGCCCATCTTGTATGTCCAATTCCCAAAACACCTTCTAATTTATTTTTTTTTACTTTAGTTTTTATCGAGTTAACTCGACCAATAGACCTAACACGACGAATGGAACCATTCAATATTGCAATACCAGCTGAATCATAGCCACGGTATTCTAATCGCTCCAATCCTTCAATTAATGTAGGTAGAATATTTTTATCTGATATACCTGCAACTATTCCACACATAGCTTAATTCTTCTTTGGCTTTTCCCAGCCGGGGATACTGGTTTGTTTTGTTCGAGATAAAGATAATTCATTTTCTGGAGTATCTTTTGTTATTGTTGAACCAGCTCCTATTGTTGAACCAGCCCCTATTTTTACTGGTGCTATGAGCTGTGAATTTGAACCAACAAAAACATTATCTTCAATAATTGTTTGATGTTTATTTACGCCATCGTAATTACAGGTAATGGTTCCTGCGCCAATATTAACGTTACTACCAACAATGCTATCCCCAATATAACTTAGATGATTTATTTTAGTTCCAGTACCAATTTTTGAGTTCTTTATTTCTACATAATTACCAATATGGACATCTTTATTAGTATCAGTGCCTGGCCTTAATCTGGCATAAGGACCAATAATATTATTAATACCTACCTTAGCTGAATCAATATGAGAGTATGGTTTTATAATTGTATTATCAGAAATTACGCTATCTTTTATATGTGTATAAGCCCCAATTTTTACATTGTTGCCCACTTGAACTTTACCTTCAAAAATACATCCGACATCAATTTCTACATCCATGGCACATTTAAGATCTCCCCTAATATCAGTCCTAGAAGGGTCCAATAGAGTAACGCCCCGCTCCATCAATAAATTAGTTTTTTTATTTTGCAAAGCCCTCTCCATTATTGCTAATTCAATTTTAGAATTTACCCCAGTAATTGTAATTTCAGAATTAGCTTCCTGAGAACTAATCTGAATTTTCTCTTTTCTAGCTAAAGCCACTATATCAGTTAAATAATATTCTTTTTGAGAATTATTATTTGAAATCATAGACAACCAATTAATTAAATTATTTGTATTGACACATATTATTCCAGTATTAATTTCAGTAATTTTTCTTTCTGTATCATCGCAATCTTTTTCTTCTACGATACATTCAATATTATTTTTTATTCTTTTAATTCTGCCATAGCCTGTTGGGTTACTTTTATTAAAAGTTAATATCCCTAATTTTTTTTGAGTTTTTTTTATAAGTTGCTCTAGATCCTCTAATTGAAGCATAGGCACGTCGCCATAAAGCACGATTGTTTGAGAGCCTTTTAAATGAGGAATTACATATTTAACTGCATCTCCTGTACCTAGTTGATTTTTTTGAATTATCCAATTTAACTTTTCATTTGGAAAGGCTGAAATAACTTCTTTTGATTTATAACCTACTACTATATTAATATTTTCTGGATTTAAACTCTTTGCAACATCAATAACATATTGCAATAAAGGCTGGTTTCCTAGTTTATGTAGAACTTTAGGATAATCGGAAAACATTCTAGTGCCTTTTCCAGCAGCTAAAATAACTACGCTTAATGACATTTATTTTCCTTTTTTTCTTTAAGTATAAACAAAAAAAGCAGCAAATTGCCGCTTTTAATAGATACTGAATTGATTGTCTATTTTTTTCTTAGTTTTTCTATAGCTTGAATCTGAGCCACTGCTTCTGCTAATTCTGCTTCTGCTAAAGCAAAATCTATGTCGCTGCCTTTTTTTGCTAACGACTCTTCAGCTGCCTTTTTTGCAGCTTTAGCTTTTGTTTCATCTAAATCCTTACCACGGATAGCTGTATCGGAAAGAATAGTAATATGTCCTGGCTGAACTTCTAGTATTCCACCAGAAATAAAAATTAGATCCTCATTTCCTTTATCAACCATCTTTATTCTTACTGAACCAGCTTTTAATAATGTAATCATTGATGCATGATTTGGGTAAATACCAACTTCTCCCATTTGAGCTGGGGCGACGACAAACTCAGCTTGCTCGGAAAAAATAGATTCTTCTGCGCTTACTACATCAATTTGTATTGTATTTGTCATTAGTTACCTTAAATATTAAACAGTTTTTGCTTTTTCAACCGCTTCTTCTATTCCACCAACCATGTAGAATGCTTGTTCAGGTAAATCATCATATTCACCATCAACGATTGCTTTAAATCCTTTGATAGTATCTTTAAGTGAGACATATTTTCCAGGGGAGCCAGTAAATACTTCAGCTACATGAAACGGTTGTGATAAGAACCTTTGAATTTTCCTTGCTCTTCCTACTGCTAATTTATCTTCAGGCGCTAATTCATCCATACCCAAAATAGCAATGATATCTCTTAATTCTTTATACTTTTGTAAAGTTGATTGTACGGCACGAGCTACAGCATAATGTTCTTCACCGACAACTTGTGGATCTAACTGTCTAGATGTTGAATCAAGTGGGTCAACAGCAGGATAAATACCCAATGAGGCAATATCTCTTGATAAAACAACAGTTGAATCTAAATGTTGGAAAGTTGTTGCTGGAGAAGGATCTGTTAAATCATCTGCAGGCACATAAACTGCCTGAATCGATGTAATTGAGCCTGTTTTTGTTGAAGTAATTCTCTCTTGTAACTTACCCATCTCATCAGCAAGCGTTGGTTGATAACCAACAGCAGAAGGCATACGACCTAATAAGGCTGATACTTCAGTTCCGGCTAACGTGTAACGATAAATATTATCAACAAAAAATAAAACGTCTCTTCCTTCATCGCGGAATTTCTCCGCCATTGTTAATCCTGATAATGCTACTCTTAATCTATTGCCTGGTGGCTCATTCATTTGACCAAATACCATTGCTACTTTCGATTCTTTCATATTTTCTAATTGAATAACCCCAGCTTCTGCCATCTCATGATAAAAATCATTTCCTTCACGAGTTCTTTCTCCAACCCCTGCAAAAACCGATAATCCAGAATGTTGTTTTGCAATATTGTTAATCAATTCAAGCATATTCACAGTTTTACCAACACCCGCTCCACCAAATAAACCAACTTTTCCGCCTTTTGCAAACGGACACATTAAGTCAATAACTTTAATTCCAGTTTCTAGTAACTCAATTGATGGAGATAAATCATTAAATTCAGGTGCCTTTTGATGAATAGACCTAAATTCTTTAGAATCAATTTTCCCGACTTCATCAATTGGTCGTCCTAGAACATCCATAATTCTTCCTAGAGTACCTTCACCAACAGGAACCTGAATAGGTGCTCCTGTTGAAGAAAATTGAGTCCCTCTTGATAATCCATCTGACGATCCCATAGCAATAGTCCTAACAACTCCATCTCCTAACTGTTGCTGGACTTCTAGAGTTAATCCTGCTTCTGCCGTTGAATCATTATCATCAATAATTAATGCGTCATAAACTTTAGGAAGTTGGTCACGCGGAAATTCTACGTCCACAACTGCGCCAATACACTGAACTACTTTTCCGATTTGTTTGGTACTCATTTATTTATCCTTACTCATCTAAATTAATTAATATAAATTCAAAAATTTTTACGATACTGCTGCCGCTCCGCCAACAATTTCTGAAATTTCTTTAGTTATTGCTGCTTGTCTCGCTTTGTTATAAACCAATGTTAATTCATCAATTACATTTCCAGCATTATCAGATGCTGCTTTCATTGCAACCATTCTTGATGACTGTTCTGATGCCATATTTTCTGCTACCCCATGATAGATCAAGGTTTCTATATATCGAGAAAGTAATGCATCAATTACCAAAGTTGCATCAGGCTCATAAATATAATCCCATGCGCTATCTGGTGTTTCTGTCTTATCGCCTGAAAGAGGCAATAATTGTTCCATGTTTGGCTCTTGTTTCATAGTATTAATAAATTTTGTATAGCAAATATAAAGCTGATCTATCTCTCCTGAAACAAAGCTATCTAACATAACTTTAATTGCTCCAAGTAAATCCTCCATGTGAGGAGTATCTCCCATGCCAGAAACTTGTGACCTTATGTCAGCTCCTACTCTTCCCATAAAGCTAATTGCTTTATTCCCAATTGCGCTAATCTGTACTTTTTTTCCTTCTTTTTCCCAATCTTTTATTTGTGATATTGAAGATCTTAATACATTCGTATTAAGGCCTCCGCACAAACCTTTATCTGAAGTAACTACAATAAGACCAATATTTTTTATTTTTTCTCTTTGAATAATAAAAGGATGTTTGTACTCAGATTGTGCATGAGATAAATGAGCGGCAACTTCTCTAATTTTTTCAGCATATGGTCTGGCAGCAGTCATTCTATCTTGCGCTTTACGCATTTTAGAAGCAGCGACCATTTCCATAGCCTTAGTAATTTTTCGTGTATTTTCTACACTTTTAATTTTAGTTCGTATTTCTTTACTTCCAGCCATTTAAAATCCTATATTAATAAGTATTAGTAGCTTTAAAATCTTCTATTGCTTTAATAATTTTCTTTTCGCCGTCTTCATCAAGCGCCAATGTTTTCTCTATACCATCCATCACTGATTTATATTTTGATGACATAAATCCATGAAGCGCAGACTCAAAAGATAAAACTTTTTCTGTTGGTACGTCGTCTAAATATCCATTATTAGCTGCCAATAATGTCACAGCCATTTTTGATACAGTTAGTGGGGCATACTGAGATTGTTTCATTAATTCAGTAAACATTAGTCCTCGATCTAATTGTTTTCTTGTCGCTTCATCAAGATCTGAAGCAAATTGTGCAAAAGCTGCTAATTCACGATATTGGGCTAATGCCAATCTAACTCCTCCACCTAGTTTTTTAATAACTTTAGTTTGTGCAGCGCCACCAACTCGAGAAACTGAAATACCTGCATTGATTGCAGGACGAATACCAGCATTAAATAAATCACTTTCCAAGAAAATCTGCCCGTCAGTAATAGAAATCACATTAGTTGGAACAAAAGCAGATACATCACCTGCTGCAGTTTCAATAACTGGAAGAGCAGTTAAGGATCCAGTTTTATCTTTCACTTTTCCTTTTGTAAATTTCTCTACATATTTAGCATTAACTCTTGCCGCTCTTTCCAATAACCTTGAATGAATATAAAACACATCACCTGGATAGGCTTCACGCCCTGGTGGTCGTCGAAGTAATAACGAAATTTGTCTATAAGCAATAGCCTGCTTAGTTAAATCGTCATAAACAATTAATGCGTCTTCGCCACGATCTCTATAATACTCGCCCATTGTACAACCAGCATAAGGAGCTAAAAATTGTAGGGCTGCAGAATCTGATGCAGAAGCACTCACAACAGTTGTATATTCCATTGCTCCATATTCTTCAAGCTTTTTAACTACATTCATAATTGTTGATGCTTTTTGACCAATCGCAACATAAACGCATTTCATGTCTTGGCCCTTTTGATTAATTATTGCATCAACAGCAACTGCAGTCTTACCGGTTTGACGATCACCAATAATTAATTCTCTTTGTCCCCTCCCAATCGGCACCATAGAGTCAACAGATTTAAGTCCTGTCTGTACTGGTTGAGAAACTGATTGTCTATCAATTACACCAGGAGCAACTTTTTCAAGCTTATCTGTTAATTTTGATTTGATTGGGCCTTTTCCATCGATTGGAACACCTAGTGCGTCTACAACTCGGCCTAAAAGTTCTGGGCCTACAGGAACCTCTAAAATTTTCCCAGTACATTTACACACATCACCCTCAGTAATATGTTCATAATCACCAAGAACAACAGCTCCAACTGAATCCCTTTCTAAATTAAGCGCCAGACCGAAGGTGTTGCCTGGAAATTCAATCATTTCTCCAGACATTACATTCGACAGTCCATGAATACGAACAATCCCGTCCGTTACTGAAACTACTGTTCCTTGTGTTCTGGCTTCTGAACTAGTAGAAAAATCTTTAATCCTAGTTTTAATTAATTCACTTATTTCTGATGTTGATAACTGCATTAATATCTCCTGGTTTTATGCTTTTAATGTATAAGCTAAATTATCAAGTTGTCCTCGAACTGAAGCATCTATAACGGTATCTCCAACAATTATCTTGGTACCGCCGATAATACTTTTATCAATAACTACTTTTCCTTCAATTTTTTTGTTGAATTTCTTCTCTAGGCTTTCTAATAATTTTGCAACCATATTTTTATCAGGTTGCGCAGCCATAATAATTTCAGCTTCTATAACACCTTCGTCTTTGTCTTTAAGCTCTTCAAAAAGTAGTGTTATTTCAGACAAAATTGATAATCTCTTATATTCCACTAGAAGCTTAATTAAATTTTGTCCAGATACATTTATTTTATCTCCACAAATATTTAATATAAGCTTTTCTCTATCCGTATCTAATACTTTAGAATCATTAATAAAAGAATTAATATCCTCATTCTTAATAATTCCGCTCATAAGAGACAACATATCTGACCACTCAGAAAGAGTTTTCTCTTCTTTTGCTAAATTAAATATAGCAACTGCATAAGGCCTTGCAATTGTTGAAATTTCAGCCATAAGCCCCTATAAGTCCTTTGCTAATTTAGTTAGCATGTCTGCATGGATTTTCTTATCAATTTCTTTGTCTAAAATCTTTTCAGCGCCCTGAATCGCAAGTGTAGATATTTGACCACGAAGCTCTTCTTTAGCTCTATTCACCTCTTGATCAATCTCCGATTTAGCGCTTGCTATTATTCTATCGCCTTCTTCATTAGCAACATTTTTAGCTTGTTCAACAATTTCAGATGCTCTTTTTTCTGCCTGACTTACAATTTCTGCACCTTTTTGCTTGACCTCGTTGAGAGTCTCAGCATTTTTTTTTGCTGCCACTTCAAGAGATAACTTTCCCTCTTGAGCAGCGGCTAAGCCATCAGCAATTTCTTTCTGTCTTTTTTCAATTGCATTTAGCAAAGGGGGCCAAACAAATTTAACCGTAAACCAAATTAATATTGCAAAAGCTATAGCTTGAGCAATCATTGTAAAATTAAGATTCATCTTTACTCCGTCTTATTCCCAAAAATATTGGGATCAAATAAATATTCTAATTAGCTTACAGGTACGACACTTAATAATGGATTTGCAAAAGCAAACATCATTGCTAAACCAACACCAATAATAAATGACGCATCAATTAAACCTAATAACAAAAATACTTTAACTTGTAATTGAGGTATCATTTCTGGCTGTCTTGCTGCTCCTTCTAAAAAACTTGCACACATAATGCCAATACCCACACAAGCACCAAGAGCTCCTAATCCAATAATCAAACCTATACCAATACCCGTGTATGCTTGAATTTGAGCTAAAAATTGTACTGTTTCCATAATTTACTTCCTTTTTAGTTTAAAAAATTTAATGTCCTTCATGAGCCATCGACAAATAAACAACAGTCAACATCATGAATATATATGCCTGCAATACTACAATAAGAATATGAAATATTGCCCACCCTGCACCCAGAATTGATCCAAATATAATTCCAGATACTCCTGTTGCCGCCCACAAACCTAATAACAAGAAGATAACTTCACCGGCATACATATTACCAAATAATCGAAGAGAATGAGATAGTGGTTTAGATACATATTCAATTAGATTAAATAGAAAATTAGCAGGCCAAACCCAAACCGAGGAGCCAAAAGGGGCGCAAAAAATCTCGTGCAACCATCCGCCCATTCCTTTTACTTTAATCCCAAAATAAATCATTAAGAACCAGACCCCAAGAGCTAATCCAAAAGTCGTATTCACATCTGAGGTTGGAACAGCTTTCCACTCGTACAAACCAAGCATTGCATAAAATTTAGCCATTATATCGATTGGTAAAAAATCCATTGCATTCATCATTAGTACCCATATAAAAACTGTTAAGGCGGCAGGTGCGACAAATGAATGTCTATTTCCATGAAATATATTCCCTACTTGATCATCTATAAAACTAAAAATTAACTCAACAAATGCCTGAGTTTTTGTCGGAACGCCAGCTGATGCCTTTCTAGCTACCAGCCAGATTAAACCCATTGATAAAACTCCAAGGATAACAGCCATTACAAATGAGTCTAGATGAAGAGTCATAAAAGAGCCTTCACCTAAAAAATCTAAATGTAATTCATTATTAGATAAATGGTGCCCAATGTATTCACTAGGTGAGTTATAACTACTGTCTGCCAATTTTCTTTTATTCCTTTGTCTCTATATTTATATTATCAATATCTGATATTGCCAGACATGAAATTAGCACTGACAATATTAAGCCAATTACTAATGCTATTGGTACAAGCTGAACATAAAACTTATACACCAACCAAAGTGCTATAAAAATAACCGCTATCTTAACTGCCTCTGCTTTAAGTGCGCTTATTACAATTGACCCCGGGCTTCTTTTAATTTTCTTAAGGTTTGCAATAGGTGTTGCAACAACTGTTCCAATAATGACTGGCAGTGCTCCTAGGAATACAGACAGTCCAACATGTATATTAAAAAAAAAGCCTGCCAAAACCCCAACAATCAATGAAACTAAAAGCTGTTGGTAAACTACTTTTCTGTATATTTTAGGTAAAAAATTTAATTTTTTAGCAAGTAATTGTGATTCGTTCATTTTTAACTGCCAAAAATAATTTTTTTAATAAGTTCTTAATATTACAAGGCAGGCAATTTTGGCTTGATTTGTTAAATTCGTCAAGGTCTAAAACTAATTTTTTAACTTTTTTAACAACATATCAAATTGATCTAAATTAGAATAATTAATTTTTAAAGTCCCCTTGCCATTTTTATTATGTAAAATTTTAATGCCCATGCCTAATATTTCTGACATATCATTTTCTAAAACTTTGATATCAGCACCATCAGATGTTTTTATTTTTTTTGGCCCTTTACGTTGATTAGCAACCAATATTTCAACTTCTCTTACCGATAGTTTTTGGCTTATAACTTTTTGGCAAACCATTGCTTGTTCACTTGTTCCAAGACTTAATAGCGCTCTAGCGTGACCCATTTCTATTTTCTTATTAAGTAATGCGTCCTGAACATAATCACTAAGGTTTAGTAGGCGTAATATATTTGAAACAGCTGTTCTAGATTTTCCTAATGACTCGGCTGCGGCATCATGAGTCATACCAAATTCATCAATCAATCGCTTTATTCCTTTTGCCTCTTCGATAATATTAAGATCTTCTCTTTGTATATTTTCAATTAATGCCATAGCAAGTGCTGAAGAATCTGATATTTTTTTTATTAAAACAGGAACTTCAGTTAATTTAGCTAGCTTAGCGGCCCGCCATCGACGCTCCCCAGCAACTATTTCGTAATCATTTTCCTTTAACATCCTGACTAATATAGGCTGCATAATCCCCTGAGATTTTATTGATTCCGCAAGCTCCTCTAGGGGTTCTGGATCCATAATTGAACGAGGCTGATATTTTCCAGCGCTCAATTTTCCAATAGATATCATTTTTAATTGATCATTGCTTTGCTCCATATTGTTATCATCACTTCCTAACAAAGCTTCTAATCCTCTTCCTAATCCTCTATTTTTCATTGTTATATTTTCCTAAAATTTCATCGGCAAGAGCAAGATATGCGATAGCTCCTTTTGAACTTTTATCATAAAAAAGCACTGGCTTTCCATAGCTTGGGGCTTCTGCGAGCCTTACATTTCTTGGAATAATAGTTTCATACACCTTAGAACCAAAATGGGCAGATAATTGTTCTGATACTTGTTGAGCTAAAGTATTGCGTTTATCAAACAATGTTCTAAGTAAACCTTCAATTTCAATCTGAGTATTGAGATGTTTTTTTACTTTTTTTATTGTATTAACAAGATCAGAAAGGCCCTCTAAAGCAAAATATTCACATTGCATTGGTATTAAGACAGAATTAGCAGCAACCAGTGCGTTTACTGTTAGTAAATTGAGGGCTGGAGGGCAATCAATAAGAATAAAATCATATTGGTTATTAAGGGATTCAATCTGTTTCTTTAAGATATATTCTCTTTCGGGAATATCAACCAACTCAATCTCAGCGCCTGCTAAAGATTGATTAGCAGTTGCCACATCAAAAAAACTTTCTTTGGCTGTTACAATAATATTTTTTAATGTATTTTGTCCAATTAATACTTCGTAAATACTGCCGGTTGTCATTGATTTTTTAATTCCAGATCCAGATGTAGCATTACCTTGAGGGTCTAGGTCAATTAATAAGACTTTTTTCTTTTTTTTACTTAAGCTAGCGGCAAGATTAACAGTTGTTGTTGTTTTTCCAACACCGCCTTTTTGATTTGATATGGCAAAAATTCGCATTTTTATCTTTACTTTTACCTATAATGTTTATTAGTTAGTTGCATTCACCACTGTAATTAAGTAACGCTCAGCCCTAAGGTGTGGAACATCAATTTTATCCACATGATAAGAATATTTCATTGTAATCATTTCACTATCTCTGCTTTTCTTGCTCTTCATTCCATACCAATTTGCACCATCTAAAAGCAAGTGGGAAGTCAATTTGATCATTGTCTCCATATCAGCAAAAGCTCGAGAAATAATTCCATCATAGTGTTTATAATTTTTTATGTCTTCAACTCGACCATTTAATACTCTTGCATTATTAAGGTTAAACTCACCAATCACCTGCTGAATAAAGGCCGTTTTTTTTCCTACTTTATCAACCATTGTTATCTTTCTATCAGGAAAGCAAAGGGCCAAAATTAATCCTGGCAACCCCGCACCACTTCCTACATCCATTATATTTTTTGCACTAACAAACTTTGTAACTGACAAACAATCTAGCAAATGGTGCGTAATAATATCTTGCTCATCTGTAATACCTGTAAGGTTATATGTTTTATTCCATTTTATCAATAAATCTTTATAAAACAATAACTTATCTACAAAACTATTTTTATTTTCAATGCCCAATATTTCTAGCCCAGAAACCAATAACTCCCTATTATGCAACTTTTTCTTTAAGCTCCTGAGAAGATTTTTGATATTTTTTCTTGATATACACAACTAAAATTGAAATAGTTGAATCTGTAATCGTTGAGATTCTAGTTGCTTGACCAATAGTTTCAGGACGGTGCTCTGATAACCGTTGTTTTGCTTCCGTACTTAACCCATGCACAATATCATAATTGATATCACTAGGTATTTTAAGATTGTTGTGGGCCTTATTTTTGTCGATCTGTTCCTGTTGTCGAACAATATAGCCAGAATACTTAGCCATAATCTCTACTTGCTCCCAAACTGCATCATGTCCTGAAGATTCTTCTCCCATCAAAATCATAAGATTTTTATAGCTGACTTCAGGACGCCTTAATAAATCAAATGCTGAGTATTCATGCTCTAAAGCCTTACCTAAAATAGTTTTTTGTTTAGCTTTATCCTTTTCCGATGGACGAATAAATACTTTTTTAAGTCTCTTTTCTTCCTTTTTGATACTTTCTTGTTTTATATTAAAGTTTTTCCAGTGTTCATCACAAACTAAACCAACCGCGTGAGCGTGAGCCGTTAGTCTTAGATCAGCATTGTCTTCTCGAAGCAATAAACGATATTCTGCCCGACTAGTGAACATTCGATAGGGCTCGGTAACACCTCGGGTAATTAAATCATCAATCATTACGCCCATATAAGATTCCTGACGTGATGGCGTCCAACTTTCTTTCTCTTGAGCTCTTAATGCTGCATTCATCCCGGCAATTAGCCCCTGAGCTGCTGCTTCTTCATATCCAGTTGTACCATTAATCTGACCTGCAAAAAATAACCCCTCAATAGATTTTGTCTCTAAACTAGCCTTCAAAGCTCTAGGATCAAAATAATCGTATTCAATAGCATATCCAGGACGTAATATATGCGCATTTTCAAGACCCTTAATTGAACGCACTAAATTGTATTGAACATCAAACGGCAAACTAGTTGATATTCCATTTGGATAAACTTCATGAGTACTAAGCCCCTCTGGCTCAATAAAAATTTGATGTGATTCTTTATCAGCAAATCGATGTATTTTATCTTCAACAGAAGGACAGTATCTAGGGCCAACTCCTTCGATAATACCGTTGTAAATAGGTGACCTATCTAAACCTTGACGAATAATTTCATGCGTTTGATTATTTGTATGCGTAATCCAACAAGATATTTGTTTTGGATGCTCAATTTTTGGATTAATGAATGAGAAGTTTGGCGCAGGATTATCTCCGGGCTGTTCCTCCATTTTAGTATAATCAATCGTTCTTCCATCAATTCTTGGTGGTGTACCAGTTTTTAAACGGCCTACAGGCAAATTTAATTCTTTTAATTTTTGGGCTAAAGTAGATGCCGACGGGTCTCCCGCGCGCCCCGCTTCATAATTTTGCAAGCCAACATGAACCAAGCCACCTAAGAATGTTCCTGCGGTTAAAACAACATTATTCGCATAAAAAGTTAGTCCAATTTGAGTAATTACACCCTTTACTTTATTATGTTCAACAATTACATCGTCGACTGACTGCTGAAATAACCACAAATTTTCCTGATTTTCAATTATATGTCTTATTGCAGCTTTATACAGGACACGATCCGCTTGTGCCCGAGTGGCTCTCACAGCTGGTCCTTTACTACGATTAAGAATTCTAAATTGAATGCCAGCAATGTCTGCAGCTCTTGCCATAATTCCGCCCATTGCATCAATTTCTTTAACTAAGTGTCCCTTGCCAATACCGCCAATAGAAGGATTACATGACATCTGTCCTAAGGTTTCAATATTATGAGTTAACAATAAAGTTTTTTGACCCATACGCGACGAAGCCATTGCAGCTTCTGTGCCTGCGTGGCCTCCACCGATAACGATGACATCAAACTTACTTGGAAAGTCCATAAATAAACAACTTAATTTAATAAAGATATGAATTTTACTTTATTTCTTATAAATGACCTAGGTTTCACGTGAAACATCTTTATTTAAAAAGTTTCACGTGAAACATCTTATTTACCAATACAAAACTGACCAAATATTTCGCCTAACAAATCATCAGAAGTAAATTCTCCTGTTATAGAAGATAAAGCCTGTTGTGCCTGTGTCAGCTCTTCAGCTACAATTTCGGCGGCATCAATATTTAACGCTGCATTCGTTAATGCTTTTTTTACTCTTCCAAGAGCCTCAAGATGTCTATTTCTTGCCATGAAAATATTTTGATTATCATCAATATTCGATGGCATTCCTGTATTATCAAAAATTTGATCGATTAATAATTCAATTCCATCTCCAGTCTTTGCAGACACATAAACATGTGTTCCATCTACTGTATCTATAGATTTAGATCTAGATTTTAACAAATCAATTTTATTAAAAATCCAAATTTTACGAGTATCGCTAGGTAGTCGCTCTAAGATAGTTTTTTCGTATTTTGTAATACCTGTGCCAGCCTCAACTATAAATAATGCAATGTGTGCTTTTTCTAGAGACTGCCAAGTTTTTTCTATGCCCATTATTTCAACTAGATCATCTGTTTCTCTTAGCCCAGCTGTATCAACGATATGAACAGGAATTCCACGCAATGAAATTTCAGTTGAAATTGAGTCTCTTGTTGTACCTGCAATTTCAGTAACAATTGCACGCTCCTCACCTAATAACTGGTTAAGTAAGCTTGATTTGCCAACATTAGGTTGGCCGACTAAAACAATATCAATGCCTTCTCGTAAAAGCTTACCTTGCTGAGCAGATTCAATAATAGCTTGCATAGTAATATGAAGTTTATTAATTTTTTCACTCACATTTCCTTGAGATATAAAATCAATCTCTTCCTCTGGAAAATCTAAACATGCCTCAACATACATTCTAAGCTCAATAAGATTCTTAAGTAAGTCATTGATTATAAATGAAAATTTACCAGACAAGGAGTTAATAGCACTTTTTGCAGCTTTCTCAGTAGAGGCATTAATTAAATCAATAACAGCCTCTGCCTGCATTAAATCAATTTTATTGTTGAGATATGCTCGCTTAGTAAATTCCCCTGGTTCTGCAACAACTGCTCCTTTGTCTACGCACGCATTAACAATTTGTTGAAGGACAATAGGGCTGCCGTGAGCTTGAAATTCAATTATATCTTCGCCAGTAAAAGAATTCGGAGCAGGAAAATAAAGAACAATGCCTTGATCGATCGTCTTATTATCTGAATGTATGAATCTATGAAAACCTGCGTATCTTGCAACAATTTTATTGTCACATAAACCTTGAGCAATCTCTAGTGATTTTGTCCCTGAAAGACGAACCACCCCAATACCCCCAACACCTGCTGCAGTTGATACCGCAACAATTGTTGAAGATTCGTTAAGCATTGCCTTTCTTTTTAAGGGTCTCAGCATGTATTTTCTTATTTACATAAGCTTGCTGAGCAATCGACAGAATGTTATTTACCAACCAATACAACACAAGGCCTGCTGGAAAAAAGAAAAAGAATATACTAAAGACAATAGGCATCCACATCATTAACTTAGCCTGCATTGGATCTGTAGGTTTTGGATTAAGCTTAGTTTGTAAAAACATAGATGCGGCCATTAAAATTGGCAAAATATAGTACGGGTCGCTCACAGAAAGATCGCTAATCCAGCCAAAGAAGGGCGCATGTCTTAATTCAACTGAACCTAATAACACCCAATAAAGTGCTATAAAAACAGGAATTTGTATCAAAATAGGCAGGCAACCACCTAAAGGATTAATTTTTTCCGTTTTGTAAAGCTCCATCATTGCTTGTTGCATTTTCTGTTTATCGTCTCCAAAACGTTCTTTCATGCTTGCTAGTCTAGGAGCTAACTCTCTCATTTGTGCCATAGAGCGATAACTTGCAGCTGATAAAGGATAAAATAAAAGCTTTATCAAAACGGTCAATAAAATAATAGCGATGCCCCAGTTGCCAACCATTTTATAAATGCCCGACAACACTGAAAATAATGGAGAAGCAATAATGGTCAACCATCCATAATCAACGGTGTATTTCATACCTTTTGCAGCTAATACAAGATCGTCTTTACTTTGCGGGCCTGCGTAAAGTTCAACTGCGAAAGATACATCCTTATTTGACTCAATATTAGGTAACTTAGTAACCATGCCTGCTGCGTAAATATTATCTGCAATTTTTTTAGAATATAACTCGCGACTAACAGGCTCTGCTAAAATCCACGCACTTGCAAAATAACGCTGGATAATTCCCATCCAACCGTCTTTACTAATTAGAGAAAAAGCATTCTTATCTGCTTTAGAAAATGCAAATTTGTTGAAATTTTCTTCGTTTGTGTAGTAAGCAGGTCCAGTGAATGAAGGGGTTAATTTTGCTCCCTGATTGGAATCTCCATCATGTATTAATTGGAAATAAGCGCTGGGAGTTATCGTAGATTGAGTTTTATTTTGAATGTCATAGCGAACGTTAATTAAGTATGAATTTTTTGAAAACCGATAAGTTTTTTTAACGCTAACTTCTGGTGAATTATAAGTCATTGGAACATTTAAAATATCACCATTTAATGTATAGGAATCTTGTTCAAATATAAACTTAGATTTATGCGAAGGTAAATTTTTACCCAATAATCCAGATTGAGCTACATATAATAAAGGGTCAGAAGAATCAGAGTAAAGCACATAGTTATCAACGTAATTATCTGCCAAATGATCAGATAAAGTAAGCTTGCGAATATCTCCGCCTATTTCGCTAATAATAAGATCGTATTTATCAGTTTTTACTTGAATATTTTTTCCATTAAGTAATTGATAGCCTGAGGATATATCTGGTAGATCAGCTTGTTTAGTAAGCTCAGTTGAGGGGCTAGGAATGCCGTCTTGTGTAATATCTACTTTATTATTAGGCGGACTTATATTTTGTCTTTGCCAAGAATCCCATAGTAATAAAAGTGAAAAAGAAAACACTACGAAGAGAATAAGACGCTTAGTATCCATACAGTCCTTTAGTATTATTTAGGGATAGGGTCAAATCCAGCTTTAGAACCAGGCCGACACCTTAATAACCTTTTAATTGATAGCAACAGGCCTTTAGAAAAGCCATATTTTTTTAATGCCTCAATTGTATACACGGAACAGGTTGGAGTAAACCTACATCTATTACCAAAAAAGGGTTGGAAGGCATATTGATAAATCTTGACCAAAAAAATGATTATGCGCGTCATTTAACTAATCGCCCTATTAACCCTTCAACCTCTAATTTTATTTGATTAAAATCATTTCTATAAAAAGACTTATGTACGCGGATAACAATATCAAAAGAAAAGTTTTGCGGTAATAACTCTTTTAAAACCTCACGAATTGTACGTCGCATGTAGTTCCTTCTAACAGCTCTTTTTTCTGTTTTTTTCCCAATTACAAACCCTAAACGATAATGAACTAAAGGGTTAGGTGCAAGGTGAAGAAACAAGTGAGGGGAATTTAATCGTTTTCTTAAATTGAAAACGGATGAAAAGTCATCCGGATTGAGTAGTTTGTAGTCTTTAAAATTTTGCAATAGAGAAATTTATATTCCTAGACGCGCTCTTCCTTTTGCTCGTCGCGATGCAATAACTGCACGTCCGCCACGGGTTTTCATTCTTACTAAAAATCCATGCGTTCTTGCACGTTTAATTTTTGAGGGTTGGTAAGTTCGTTTCATTTAATATGCTCCAAATACTTTAATCTTTGACCGCGAACATTACTCTAATAGGCCCTTAATGTCAATGATATAAAATTAAATATAAATGCAAATTGCCTGTGGATAACTTTTAAGTTTTACGATAATATGAAATCCCGAAATAAATAAGTTAACCACTAAGAAAAAAATAAATTAAATGGATATCGAAGAATTCTGGCTGTTATGTTTAGAGAGCTGCAATAAAGAACTAACAGCACAACAATATAACACTTGGCTGAAACCGTTAACGCCAGATTATGACAAAGAAAACAAGATCCTATATATAGTTGCACCAAATTTATTTGTCTTACAGTGGGTAAAAGAAAGATTTAATGACAGCTTGGTTACCCTTACAAAGAAGCATCTAAAGTCTACTCAACTAGACTATAAGGTCAACAAAAAAAAGCCACGCCAAACACCTAATACCTTAGAAAAAATTATTTTGCCGCGCCTAGGAGAAAGGTCAAAACCAGAAAAAAACAATGGCCTTAATAAGGCCTTTACTTTTAATAACTTTGTTACAGGTAAGGCTAATCAGCTAGCTACTGCTGCTGCAGTTCAAATTGCTGAAAACCCAGGATTAGCTTATAACCCATTATTTATCTATGGAGGAGTTGGGCTAGGAAAAACACATTTAGTACATGCAATAGGAAATCATCTAAAAGAGTTACAGCCTAATGCAAAAATTAAATACTTACATGCCGAACGTTATGTTCACGATGTTGTAAAAGCATATGAAAATAAAGCCTTTGATAGTTTTAAGAAAGCGTATCACTCCCTTGATTTGCTATTGATTGATGACATTCAATTTATAGCAAAGAAAAACCGGACCCAGGAAGAATTTTTTTATGCCTTTAATAGCCTTATAGAAAATAAAAAACAAATTATTATTACTTGCGACAGCTACCCCAAAGAAATAGCTGGTGTAGACGAACGTTTAAGAACAAGATTTAGTTGGGGTTTAACAGTAGCAATTGACCCTCCTGAATTAGAAATGCGCGTTGCAATTTTATTAAAAAAAGCAGAAGAAAATAAAATGGCACTCCCTGATGATGTAGCATTTTTTATTGCCAAACAAATACGATCAAACGTGCGAGAGCTAGAAGGGGCCCTAAACAGAATACTTGCCATGTCAAACTTTACTGGTCGCGAAATTGATATTAGTTTAGCAAAAGAGTCACTTAAAGATTTAATTGCAGTTCGTGGTCGGCAGGTGACGGTTGAAAATATTCAAAAAACCGTAGCAGAGTATTATAAAATAAAAATTTCTGATATTCACAGCAAGAAAAGGTCAAGGAACTACTCGCGACCAAGACAGGTTGCTATGAGCCTAACTCGTGAACTTACAAACTTAAGCTTTCCTGAAATTGGTGAAGCTTTTGGGGGTAGACATCATACAACCATTATTCATGCATGTGATGAAATAGAACAGCTTAGATTAAAAGATCATAATGTTGGGCAGGACCTTGGTTTTTTAACCCAAGTTTTAAGAGGATAGTATAAAGTTATATTATGATTTTCCTGTGGATAAATTGTTAGTTTAGCGGAAAAATAACCTTGAAAAAAACTTATGCACAATTCGTCCACAGGAAAATAACCGAAAAATCAGAACATAAAATATAGACTAAATAACTGTTTTAAATAACATTAAAGACGTAAACTGTTAAAAAAGACGCTATTATTATTATTATTATTTATATAAAGAAAAAACTATGAATATAAACATCGACAGAGATGTATTATTAAAACCACTTTCAAACGTTTCAGGCATTGTTGAAAAACGACATGCCTTACCTATCCTTTCAAATCTATTACTTGAAGGGGGAGATGGGATACTAAAATTTACAGCAACTGATCTGGAAGTTCAGATATCACTATCAATAAAAACGGAAATTAAAGAATCATTTAAAACAACAATCTCAGCACGAAAATTATTTGATATTACAAGGGCACTCCCCGAAAAAAGTATCTTGGATATTCAAATAGAAGATTCAAAAGTAACCGTAAAAGCAAAGAAAAGTAGATTTAATCTTCAAACACTACCAGCAAAAGACTATCCTGTAATGGTAGAAAATGAAGGAGAAGCAATAACTTTTTCAGCCCCTCAGAACCAACTAAAAAGCCTATTAAAACAAGTAGATTTTTCAATGGCACAACAGGATATTCGTTATTACTTAAATGGATTATTATTTGAAGTAGATGGAAAAAAGTTAAATATTGTTGCGACAGACGGCCACAGACTAAGCTTTACTTCAACAACCCTTGATAACGCACAAGAAAAAACACAGATAATTATTCCAAGAAAAACAATTATAGAATTAATAAAGCTAATGGAAGAAGAAGAGAAGCCTGTAATAATTAATGTTACAAAAAATCAGGTGACATTCAAATTTAATGAAATTGACCTAATTACAAAAGTGATTGACGGAAAGTTCCCAGACTATAATCGTGTTATCCCTGAGGGGCATACTAACAATTTTGACGTGGATCGATTAAGCCTTTTGGCTTCAATGCAGCGCGCCTCTATTTTGTCTAATGAAAAATATCGAGGTATTCGGATGGTTATTGAAGAAAACAACCTTAAATTAATAAGCTCAAACAGCGAACAAGAACAAGCTGAAGAAGAGCTAGAAATAAAATATACAGGAACTACCATTGATATTGGATTTAATGTGACATACTTGATTGATGTATTAGTAAATATTCAGTTTGACAAATTAACTTTTGCTTTTAATGATTCGTCTAGCAGCTGTTTAATAACGATACCTAATAACGACGACTATAAATATGTTGTTATGCCCATGAGAATTTAAAATAATAGAGAAACTAATGACAGAAACAAAAGAAGAAGGCAATAACAGGGAATATAACTCAGAGAGTATTAAGGTTTTAAAGGGGCTTGATGCAGTAAGAAAAAGACCGGGAATGTATATTGGCGATACCTCCGATGGTAGTGGATTACACCATATGGTGTTTGAGGTTTTAGATAATGCCATAGACGAGTCTTTGGCAGGACATTGTAGCGAAATAAAAGTAATTATTCACCCAGACAACTCAATAACTGTGACGGATAATGGCCGCGGTATCCCAACAGATATTAAAGACGATGATGAGTTTAAAAGGTCTGCGGCAGAGATAGTAATGACAGAATTACATGCAGGGGGAAAATTTGATCAAAACTCATATAAGGTTTCGGGAGGGCTCCATGGTGTAGGGGTTTCGGTAGTAAATGCTTTATCTGATTGGCTTAAGTTAAAGGTTTACAGAAATAAAAAAATACATGAGGTTGAATTTAAAAGAGGGAATATTGTTGCGCCCTTAAAAGTCTTAGGCGACACTCAAAAAACTGGGACAGAAGTAACGTTCATGGCCTCAGCAGAAACATTTATAAATATCGATTTTCATTTTGATTTACTAGCAAAAAGAATAAGAGAGTTATCTTTTTTAAACAATGGCGTAAATATAGAATTAATAGATCACAGAACCGGTAAGACCGAAAACTTTTCTTCTTCTGGAGGCATAAAGGGCTTTATAGAGTATATAAACAGATCTAAGTCTACATTACATGAAAATATATTTTATGCAGAAAGCACAGAAAAAGATGGAATAACTATGGAAGTAAGTATGCAATGGAACGATAGTTATGGAGAAAATGTACAGTGTTTCACAAATAATATACCTCAGCGAGATGGCGGTACGCACTTAACTGGATTAAGAGCAGCTCTAACCAGAACAATAAATACTTATATAGAATCAAATGAACTTGCAAAAAAAGCAAAAGTCGAAACTGGCGGTGATGATATGAGAGAGGGGTTAGTATGTATATTATCTGTTAAAGTTCCAGATCCAAAATTTTCTTCTCAAACAAAAGATAAATTAGTTTCAAGTGAAGTGCAACCCATTGTTTCTGATGTGGTTGGAAAGAAACTAACAGAGTTTTTATTAGAACACCCAAAAGACGCAAAAATTATTTGTAATAAAATCGTAGATGCTGCTCGCGCAAGAGAGGCCGCAAGAAAAGCGCGCGACATGACACGGCGCAAAGGCGCAATGGATTCCATGGGGCTTCCAGGAAAGCTAGCCGATTGCCAAGAAAAGGATCCAGCACAATGTGAAATATATCTTGTCGAGGGAGATTCAGCTGGTGGATCTGCAAAGCAAGGCAGAGACCGAAAAAATCAAGCAATTCTTCCGTTAAAAGGGAAGATTCTAAATGTTGAAAAAGCAAGGCTAGATAAAATATTAGCATCACAAGAAATAACAACACTTATTACTGCATTAGGTGCTGGCATTGGCCAAGAATTCGATGCTGATAAATTACGTTACCACCGAATTATTATTATGACAGATGCAGACGTAGACGGTGCTCATATAAGAACTTTGCTTCTCACTTTCTTTTTTAGGCAAATGACAGCATTAGTTGAAAAAGGTCATATTTATATTGCTCAGCCCCCACTTTATAAAGTAAAGCAAGGTAAGGACGAGCGATATTTAAAAGATGAACAAGAGCTTGATCAATATTTAGTAGATTCTGCCTTAAATGATGCTTCATTACTTACAATGGACGGGGGTCAAACTCTCACAGGGGACGCGCTTGGAAATATAGCAAGAGAAATGGTATTAACAGAAGCGGTTATTCGTAGATTATCAAAACGTTATGATGAATCATTAGTCCGTGCTCTTCATATTTTGGGAGAAATTGATTTATCTAGCGAAAGTGCAACGAAAAAATATTCAGATAACTTAAAAGAAATGATGTTAAAAGATAATATTGTTTTCGAAGTAAAGCAAAACCCCGATAGTGAAAAATATCAAATTGAAATTAACCAATATATTCATGGTAATTTACAAACCAGTAAATTAGATGAAGAATTTTTAATGAGTGGAGAATATCGTCAAATCATTAAGTCTTCAAATTTAACTAAAGATTTAATTGGGAGCGGCGCAATAATATCAAGAGGCGAAAAGTCTAAACCAGTAAATAACTTTCATGACGTTTTAGATTGGTTAATGTCCGAAGCAAAAAACACATTAAATATTCAGAGATACAAAGGGTTGGGTGAAATGAATCCTGGGCAACTATGGGAAACTACTATGGATCCTTCAATGAGGCGTTTATTGAAGGTCACTATTGAAGACAGTATTGCTCTTGAAGAAACATTCACCGATTTAATGGGCGATAATGTAGAACCTAGAAGAAACTTTATTGAGAAAAATGCCCTAGGCGCAATTAATTTGGATATTTAGCCTTGACACTTAGCGAACTAAGATTCGTTGTTGCCCTTGCAAGAGAAAAAAATTTTAGAAGGGCAGCAGAAAAATGTTTTGTAAGTCAACCAGCCTTAAGTCTAGCAATAAAAAAACTAGAAGAGGAGTTGGGACTACCTTTATTTGAGAGAAGCCGCTATAAAGTATCAGTAACCTCAATTGGCCAGCTTATTATTAATCAAGCTAATGTAGTGATAGATGAAGCTGAGAAAATCAAAGAACTTTCAAAACAAGGAGACCGTCAACTTAACAATCCATTTAGCTTAGGGCTAATATATTCTATTGCGCCCTATTTGCTTCCATTAATTATTCCAATATTAAGAAGAGACCTATCGAGCATGCCGTTAGAGGTCGAGGAAAATATTACCAAAAACCTTGAAGAACACCTAAAAAAAGGGGCACTTGATGCTGCAATTATTGCATTACCATTTAAAAAACCTGGTATTGAGTGCGTAGATCTTTACGATGAATCTTTTGAAGTAATTGTCCCAATTAACCATGTCTTGGCGAAAAAATCTGAACTAAGTGCAAAGGAGCTAGGAAGAGAAAAAGTAATGCTATTGGACAATGATCATTGTTATACCAATCAAATTTTAGAGGCTTGCCCAGGGCTTGAAAAAAATCGAGATGTACAACTCGGAAACTCTCTTGAAACTATAAGAAACATGGTTGCATCTAACTTAGGAATATCAGTGCTTCCAAAATCAGCTACAGTCTCAGGATATGAAAACCCACTGGTAAAAACTATTCCTTTTAGTGATCCAAAGCCTTATCGTCGGGTTGCATTAGCTTATCGAAAAAGTACAGTTAAGAAAGAAGCAATTAATTATATTGTTAAATCAATTCAAAAAATTAATCTAAATTCAATTCTAAGCTAATTCTTAAAAAAGAAATATCTGAGGCTAACCTATAGTAAAATCTTTACGAGATGTCAAGAAAAATAATTGCAAAAAATAGAAACCTACCTGTGTAAAACGCGTTAAGATTGTTTATCGAAAAAAAGTAGCCCTTCCGGATAATGCAGAAGTAATGTTACAGATTAAATTTGGAGATATCACTGAATGAGAATAGGAATTTTAAAAGAAACCATCAGCGGAGAAGCAAGAGTTTCTGCTACCCCAGAGACCGTAAAAAAAATGATTGCTCTTCAGCATGAAGTTCAGGTGGAATCTGGAGCTGGAATTGGTGCAGCTATATCAGATGAAATGTTTAGAAGTGAAGGGGCAAAAATTGTTGATCGCTCAAATATACTTAAATCAGATCTAATTCTACAAGTTCGGGCAATGAATTCAGATGATATAAAACTCCTCCAACCGAATCAATATGTTGTGGGACTATTAGAGCCATTCAATTTAGAACTAAAAAATGAATTTTCACAACAAAAAGTTACAGCTTTTTCTCTAGAGGCTTTGCCAAGAAACACTCGAGCTCAATCAATGGACGTATTATCATCTCAAGCGAATATTGCCGGCTACAAAGCAGTTATATTAGCTTCAGATCATTATAAAAAGTTTATGCCTATGTTGATGACGGCAGCTGGGACTGTGAAAGCTGCAAAGTTAATGGTGTTAGGCGCAGGTGTGGCTGGCTTACAAGCGATTGCTACTGCAAAAAGACTAGGTGCGGTAGTGGAAGCATCTGATGTACGTCCGGCAGTCAAGGAGCAAATTGAATCTTTAGGAGCAAAGTTTATTGATGTTCCTTTTGAGACAGAGGAAGAAAAAGAAAATGCAGCTGGGATTGGAGGGTATGCTAAACCTATGCCTAAATCTTGGTTAGACAGACAAAGCAAACTAGTTGCAGAAAAAGCTTTACTGGCAGATATTGTTATAACTTCGGCTTTAATTCCTGGTCGAGAACCACCTATATTGTTATCAGAGGATACTGTTAAGAAAATGAAAGCAGGTTCAGTTATTGTTGATATGGCTGCCGGCCTTGCAAAAGATGGCTCAGGTAATTGCCCACTAACAAAAGCAAATGAAATTGTTGAGATCAATGGGGTTAAAATTATTGGCTTAAATAATTTACCTAGCTTATTAAGTACTGACGCTTCAGCACTTTATGCTCGAAATATTTTGGAGTTTATCAAGCTATTATTTGATAAAACTGGAAAATTGACGTTGAATCTTGAGGATGACTTAGTAAAAGGGTGTTTATTAACCACTGGTGGCAAACTCATTTAGGAGAAAATTATGGCTGAATTATTAACTATTCAAAATATTTCCATATTCGTATTAGCAATTTTTGTAGGTTATCACGTGGTTTGGAATGTAACGCCTGCACTTCATACCCCATTAATGTCAGTAACTAATGCAATATCAGGTATTGTCATTGTGGGGGCAATACTTCAAGTGGGCGTTCATAATGGGGAGTTAATTACATTTAGCAACATTTTAGGTGCTATTGCTATATTTTTCGCGTCAATTAATATCTTTGGAGGTTTTTTTGTGACACAGCGTATGTTAGAAATGTTTAAACGAAAAAAAACGAAAGTAGAAAAGCCAAATGACTAATCTTGCCCTATCAAATCTTGCTTATTTAGTAGCTGCAGTTTTATTTATACTAGCCCTACGAGGACTGTCATCGCCTACTTCGTCTAGACTAGGTAATTTATTTGGTATGGTTGGTATGTCAATTGCTATAGCCGCAACCTTTTGGATAGGTGAAAACCTAAATTTACTATTGATATTCATCCCTCTGTTGTTGGGTGGCAGTATTGGAATTTATGCAGCAAAGACCGTTCAAATGACAAAAATGCCAGAGCTCGTTGCTTTAATGCATTCTTTTGTCGGGCTCGCTGCAGTCTTGATTGGGCTCGCTGCAGTCTTTAATGTATTTGAATCACATTCAACAGTGCAGCGCTTTGAATTATTTATTGGAGCTTTCATTGGGGCTATCACTTTTACCGCTTCCGTGGTTGCTTTTGGTAAATTATCTGGCAAGTTTGGAGCGAAACCAATTGTATTTAAAGGGCAGCATTTGATAAACCTATGCTTAGCAATAGCTATGGTAGTTTGCGGCATTATCTATTTTCAATCAGAGTCAATTGTAGCATTCATAATGATGGTAACTTTAGCTTTAGTCTTGGGGATAACCTTGATTGTTCCAATTGGTGGTGCTGATATGCCAGTGGTCGTTTCGATGTTAAATAGTTATTCTGGATGGGCAGCAGCAGGCATTGGTTTTACGCTTAATAATTCTGTATTAATTATTGCTGGGGCATGCGTCGGATCATCGGGAGCGATCTTGTCATACATAATGTGTAAGGCTATGAATCGATCTATAATTTCAGTCATGTTGGGTGGATTTGGTGCGGATGTAACAGCGGATATAGGTGGCCAAGCAGAGAGACCGGTAAAATCTGGCTCTGCAGACGACGTCGCGTATTTAATGTCTAATGCTGATTCCGTTATTATTGTGCCAGGATATGGATTAGCAGTAGCACGGGCACAACATGCACTACAAGAACTAACTACTAAGCTTATTGAAAAAGGCGTTAGTGTTAAATATGCGATTCATCCAGTTGCTGGACGCATGCCAGGACACATGAATGTTTTATTGGCAGAAGCTGACGTACCTTATGAACAGGTAGCTGAAATGGAAGATATAAATGGAGAATTTAGCCAGACAGACGTGGTGTTGGTAATTGGTGCAAATGATGTTGTTAATCCTGCAGCAAAAACTCCAGGAAGCGCAATATATGGAATGCCTATCTTAGAGGCGCAAAAGGCAAAAATGATTATTGTAAATAAACGATCTATGGCCCCAGGATATGCAGGTTTAGATAATGAATTGTTTTATTCAGATAAAACAACCATGCTTTTTGGAGATGCAAAAAAAGTTGTTGAAGAATTAGTTAAAGCAATTTAAAAAAAGTATTAATCTGTTAATATCCAAACGATGCAAGATATATTCAATGATATGATCAATCAACTTGTGGCGAATCCTGATAATGTTGTCGTTATTGTATTGGTCTTATCGATAACCATAGTATTCATCTCGATTTTATATGTTTTATTCCATGCTCCAGAGGGCCCAAACTCTAACTCTAACTCTAACTTTAAAAGCAAAAAGCTAGAAAAAAAATCAATAAGTAAGGAAAAAAAATCAGCTAAAAGAAAAGAGGTGAAATATACCAAAGAATTTTTAAAGCGTGTTGAAGGCTTGGATTTAGAATTAAAAGAAGACTCGAAGCAATAAGTCAAACTACGATTCAAATAAAATTCAATGAATAAGCTATTTTGGTAATTATTTTCTAATATACCCTGACCACTTCCTAAACTAATCGTCTACCTTTCACAAAATGTCTAGGAGACGAGTATGTCAAATAATGATCTTTCATATCAAGTACAAGATGTTCCAACATTCATACAAGATATTTTAATGAAGTATGGAGAAAAGACACCTATCGGTAGTGAAGAATTTATACGTAGTTTTAGTAGAAACGTTTTACAGAAAGTATCTGATGAGCATGGATTTAATGTCGTTAGTAAAATTAAGGACCATGCCAACTCCTATATTGTGCATTCCAACGATGGCAAGGTCATTATAACTATGGGCATCTATTTGAGCCATTAGTTTAGTCGCAGAAAATTTTAGTCCCCTGATATTAAATATTTTCTGCCGCCTGGCTAGTGCGAAAACTGGCCACCAAATTTTAATGACAGGATAACCAAAAATACAATGAAAAAAATAATTGTTGGCATCATAGTAATATTGAGTTCATTATTTTTAGGGAGCGTGTATTCCAATATTATTCTCAATAATAACCCCCTAAAAAACATTCCTTCAACCGACCCAAGCAATCTTTCTAAAAAATTAAATCCAATTAATCAAGTTACCTCTGGTTCCATTGTTTATCGGTTACCTAACTCTGCCCAACTGACACAAATCGCTTTAGATACAAAAGTTGAGATGAATATTTCAGGAGTAGTAAACCGTGTAAGATTAGAACAGTCCTTTACAAACCCTTCTAGTGAATGGGTTGAAGGTGTCTATGTCTTCCCACTCCCCGAGGATTCTGCAGTAGATCGATTGACGATGCATATTGGTAATCGAATCATAGAGGGTCAAATCAAAGAGAAAGAAGAAGCACGTAAAATTTATCAGGCTGCAAAAAAAGTGGGTAAGAAAGCTTCCTTAATTGAACAGCAGCGACCTAATATTTTTACTGCAAGTATTGCCAATATTCCCCCAGGTGAAAGCATTACAATTGCCATTGAATATCAACAATCTGTCCTCATAGATAATGAGAAATTCTCAATTCGATTTCCTATGATAGTAAGTGATCGTTATGTCCCCGGTAAAGAAATAGCTACCTCATCGGATACTCTTGGCTTAGCCCCAAATACCCATCGTGTTCCGGATGCATCTAAAGTGACCCCACCCAGCGACCCAAATGTTGATAGACCCATCAGTCTCAATATTAATTTAAAGGCAGGTTTTAAGACGGATACGATTGAGTCAACGTATCACAACATTAGCGTCGTCGATGTGGATGAAAAACACAAACATATTGCATTAAACAAACGTACTCAATTGCAAAGAGACTTTGAATTGGTTTGGGCGCCTATTACCAACTTACAACCTAAGCTTGCAGTATTTACCCAGAAAAAAGATGATCAACATTATTTGATGGTGATGGCTACCCCTGTAAAAAAACAAATATTTACTGGACCCAAGACGCCAAGAGAAGTAATTTTTATTATTGATTCTTCGGGCTCGATGCAAGGGTCCTCCATGGAGCAAGCTAAACAGGCATTGATTGGAGCAATTTCACGACTCGATGGAAGAGACCGCTTTAATATCATTGATTTTGATCATCAATTTACCCCATTATTTACTGAGGCCATGCCTGCAATGCATATTAATAAAAATAATGGCATTCAGTTTGCTAAGGGTTTAGATCCTGACGGGGGGACTGAGCCCCTTGAAGCCATTAAGTATGCCTTTAACTCAAGGAAGCAACAGGGCCATAATTTACTAAGGCAAATTATCTTCTTAACGGATGGGCAGGTTGCTAATGAACATGAAATTATCGATACGGTTAAGCAATACATCCACCAGGATAAGTTCTTTACGATTGGTATTGGTTCTGCACCCAACTCTTATTTGATGACTAAATTAGCTGATTATGGAAGGGGGTCTTTTACCTACATTGGCAAGTTAAATGAAGTGCGTACTAAAATGTCAGAACTTTTTATTAAGCTAGAGTCTCCAGCACTCACTAATATTAAACTCATGCTTCCTTCTCAGATCAAGGCAGAGCAAGCCTATGATGTCATACCTGACCTCTATGCTGGAGAAACTATTACCGCAGTATTTAAATTAGATACATTGCCTGTCACCCTAAATATTACTGGTAAGACTACAAGGGGTGATTTTAATGAAACTATTGATATAAGCCAAGCCAGTGAAGCCATAGGTGTAGATGTGCTTTGGGGACGTCGAAAGCTTGAAACACTTATCGATCAATATAATGGATTATGGGATGACGAAGCAAGAGATTATGCGCGCATCGTTATTACTAAACTGGCGCTAGATTATCATCTGGTTTCTAAGTTTACTTCATTGGTTGCCATAGACGTGACACCATCAAGACCAGGATTAGAACATCTCGCTACAAAAGCCGTCACTAAAAAAATGGACCTTTCTATGTTCAAGCCTAGGCAAGTAGCTTATAAAAGACAAACCGCAACTAATGCTAATTTGTGGATGGTGATAGGCCTTATTCTTACCGTAATCGCGACGCTTCTGCGCAATAGGCGAAAAAAATGTTAAAGATAATCCTACTTTTAATGGGATTAGCTTCCTTTGCATACGGTGCTTATTTACCGGTCAAAGCAGAGCTTAGTCAATTATTAATCCGTCATGCCTGGCAGAAATCGATTGATACTGGAGCATCCATAAAGCCATGGGGCTGGGCTGACATGCATCCAGTCATGCGTTTACAGTCAGAGAAACACCAACAAGATTTAATTGTATTGGCGGGTGATACT
>JAOKFJ010000013.1 GCA_028247015.1 Methylophilaceae bacterium
AAAACCAAAAAACAGTGATATTAAAATAATGAATGCTAAGAAATAATCAATAAATACCATGTTTGTTATTCTCGCTTAATAATGCCAGAAAGATTAGCGCTCTTAAGGACTATTAATGCTGCCTGTGCTTCTGTTTTTGAATTAAATGTCGTAGTTGAGAGTCTTAATTTATCTTTACCAGACAGCCTAATAGTCTCTAGCCGAGCGTCATAACCCTTAGACTTAATTATAGCAAGCAATTTACTTGCATTAGTTTCATCTGAAAAAATTCCTAACTGTATAAAGTAAGGCCCTTCATCGCCATTAAAATTTCGCGCTTCTTTAATTTTTCCTACGTGTGCCATTTCTCTTCTTTGTGTTGTGGGTAAATTGCTAGATTTAAAAATATTATCTTCAATAGTAATCTCATTATTTTTTTCTAAGAATGAAATATTTATTGGGGTCTTTAGATTGATATTGGTTCTATCTTTAAGAAAAAAGATGGATAGAGTAAATAATAAGATCAGAATGATAATAGCGCCAAATAAGCGAATTTTTGCACGCTTTATCATTAAACTCTCTTGAAAAGATTCTTTATTGTTAGTCATTAGGAGTTATTTTATTAAACACTCAGAAACAGTATAAAAGGAACCAAATACCACTATATTATCATTAAGTGATGTTTTTTCGTAGGCATTCATATATGCACCATGTAAATTATCACTACTATAAATTAATGCGTCACTCCTATAAGACTTTATTGCATTAATAATTTCAATAGTAGGCATCGCTCTTGCTGAATTAATCTTAGAAATATGCCATTCATCAACTATGTCAACAAATAATCTAATAACGTCTTTAATCGATTTATCTTTTAAAATTGAAAAAACTGCACGGAGCTTTCCTTTATTTCTTGATTTCGATATAACATTATATAAACTTAAGGCAGCTTCTGGATTATGAGCAACATCCACTACTATAAAAGGATTTTGAGACATAATTTCAGCTCTCCCTCTTAAGTTCACACCTAATAGCCCATCTATAATGGCTTCTTTTTTAATTTCTAAATTTACTCTCAATAATTCAATACACCTTAGAACCCCTGTAATATTTCTTAGTTGATGCAGGCCATGAATCTTTGGATAAGGCAAATCAACTATACTTTCCTCTTCACCAATATAATCAAAAGTTTTATGCTTACAGTTAAGTTTATAATTTGTGTCGATAATTGAAACATTTGCACTAATTTTTTTTGCATATTCCAAAACTGAAATAGGTGGAGCATCAAAATTTATTATTGCGTCTTTATTTTTCCTAAGTACCCCTGCTTTTTCATAACCTATCTCCTCAACAGTATTACCTAAATAATCTTGATGGTCTAAGCTAATTGAGGTAATTAATGATATTTCAGGCTCAAATACATTAACTGCATCATGCCGCCCACCAAGCCCTACCTCTAAAATAGCAATATCTACATTAGCTTTTATCATTATATCCATTGCAGATAATGTAGTTATCTCAAAATATGTAAGTAATTCATTATCCCTTCGACTATCAATAGATTTGATTGAATCGACAATTAAATCATCACTTATTGATTTTTTATTTATACTAATTCGCTCATTAAAATTAAAAAGATGAGGGGACGTATAGCAGCCAACCTTAAAACCAGCATAATATAAGATTGATTCAAGAAATTTACAGGACGAACCTTTGCCATTTGTTCCTGCAACAATAATAACTGGGAAATCTGGATTTAAATTACATATTTCCTTAACCTTCTTAACTCGGTCAAGTCCTAGAGAAATACTCTTTGAATTGATTGAATCTATGTATTCGAGCCAATCATTTAACGAGTTAGATAAAGGTGAGTCTATAGGCACTAATTGGTACTTAACTTAGATATTAAATTTGCTAATGATTTTCTCAGCTGCCTTCTGTCAATAATCATGTCAATTGCACCGTGTTCTAAAAGAAATTCAGATGTTTGAAAGCCTTCTGGTAACTTTTCCCTTACTGTTTGCTCAATGACTCGAGGCCCTGCAAATCCAATTAAGGCTCTTGGTTCAGCAATTATTACATCTCCAAGCATAGCAAAACTTGCTGAAACTCCTCCCATAGTTGGATCAGTTAACAAAGATATGAATGGGAGTTTAGATTTACTTAGCTTAGTTAAAGATGCGCTTGTTTTTGCCATTTGCATTAGTGACAGGAGGCCTTCTTGCATCCTTGCTCCCCCACTAGATGAAGCACATATAAACGGACATTTATTCTTAATTGCTGCATTAACAGCAAGAATAAACTTTTCGCCAACAACCGATCCCATTGATCCACCCATAAACTTAAACTCAAATACTGCAATTACAACTGGCATTGATTCGACTAGGCCTTGAAATACAACTAGTGCATCATTTTCATTGGTTTTCTTTTGTGCCAACGATAATCTTTCTTTGTAACTAGTAGTATCCTTAAATTTTAAAGTATCTGTAGGTGATATTTTATTAAAAAGTTCGATTTGAGCGGGTGTATCTAAAAGCAACTTAATTCTCTGTCGAGCTGAGATTCGATTATGAAAATTACAGTTTGGGCAAACTTCCATATTTTTTTCAAGATCAGATCGATATAAAACTGATTGGCAGGATGAGCATTTATGCCATAATCCCTCAGGTATATTTTTCTTAAGTCTTCCAACAATCTTCTTAATTTTTGGTGGGAATACACTTTTCAACCAACTCATACAGTTTTAACTTTCATTTAAATTTTAAGAAATAGCATTTTTTATTTCAGTCATTAAGGCTCGGATATTTTCCAAGAGATCTTCTTGGTTTGAATTTTCAACCTCGTTAATAATTCGACTTCCAATTACAACAGCATCTGATATTAATGCAACTTGCTTTGCAGTTTCTGCATCCTTAACACCAAAACCAACAGCAATAGGTAAGTCACTATATTTACTAATATTACTAACTCGTTCAGAGACTTGATTTATATCAATATTTGCCGACCCTGTTACGCCCTTTAGCGAAACATAATATAAAAATCCAGTTGCTTGCTCAGTAATAAGTTTGATTCTATTATCATCAGTTGTAGGGGATAGAAGAAAAATGCTATCTATATCTTGTTTTTTTAATAATTTAACAAAATCTTTTGATTCTTCTGGTGGGTAATCAACCGTAATAACACCATCAACTTCAGCATCCTTAATTAAGCTAACAAAATTTTTAATCCCAATAGCCTCTATTGGATTTGCATAACCCATTAGAATGATTGGGGTATTAATATCTTTTTTTCTAAATTCTTTTACTAATTTAATTGTTTTTTTTATTCCAACATTATTTGCTATCGCTCTCTCACTTGCTCTTTGAATAACTGGACCATCTGCCATAGGATCTGAAAAAGGTATTCCTAACTCAATCATATCTGCTCCTGACTCAACCAGAGTATGAAGCATCTTTACAGTCATATTCGGATGGGGATCACCTGAAGTAACAAAAGGAATTAACGCTTTTTTATTTTCACTTTTTAAACGAAGAAAGGTAGTTTGAATTTTTGACATTTTTATAAAGTAAGTCCTGCAATTCCTGCAACTGTATTGATATCCTTATCACCTCTACCCGATAAATTAACTAAAATAACCTTCTCCTTGGGCATTGTTGCTGCAAGTTTTTCTGCATATGCTAAGGCATGACTTGTTTCTAGGGCAGGGATAATTCCCTCAATCAAACATAAATTATGAAATGCTTTTAATGCATCATCATCAGTTACAGCTACATATTCTGCTCTACCAGAGTCTTTAAGCCATGCATGTTCAGGACCTACACCAGGATAGTCTAAGCCAGCAGAAACTGAATGAGTATCTATAATTTGCCCTTCATCATTTTGCATCAAATATGTTCTATTTCCATGCAAAACTCCTATAGGGCTATTTGATGTTAAGGGTGCTGCATGCTTCCCAGTTTCAACTCCTTCACCCGCAGCCTCTACTCCTATTAATCGTACATTTTTATCATCGATATACGGATAAAATATTCCCATAGCATTTGAACCTCCTCCAACACAAGCTAAAATAGCATCTGGTTGGCACCCGGCTATATCTGGCATCTGTGTTTTACATTCCTTTCCTACAACTGAATTAAAGTCTCTTACCATCATTGGATAGGGATGCGGTCCAGCAACAGTTCCAATAATATAAAATGTGTCTGATACATTAGTTACCCAGTCTCTTAATGCCTCATTCAATGCATCTTTTAATGTTTTAGAGCCACTTTCAACTGGTACAACTTTAGCGCCTAATAGCTTCATCCTATAAACGTTTGGTGACTGTCTCTTTATATCCTCTGAACCCATATACACGACACATTCAAGACCTAATCTTGCAGCTATAGTCGCAGTTGCCACACCATGCTGCCCAGCCCCAGTTTCTGCAATCACTCTTGGTTTCCCCATTCTTTTTGCTAATAACGCCTGGCCAACTGTATTATTTACTTTATGTGCCCCAGTATGATTTAAATCTTCTCTTTTTAAAAAAATCTTTGCACCACCAATTTGCTTTGTCAGTCTCTCAGCAAAATATATTGGACTCGGTCTTCCAACAAAATGTTTTAAATCATGATGAAACTCATTTAAGAACTCAGGATCATCCTTGACCTTATCATACATATCTCTTAGTTCGTCTAATGCTTCGACTAGTGTCTCAGCTACAAAAGTTCCTCCAAACTGGCCAAAATGGCCAAAAGCATCGGGTAAATCATACGCCTGCATTTGTAACTCCTAAAATAAATTTCTTCATTAACTTGTAATCCTTTAAACCCTTATTAATCTCTATTCCACTGCTAACATCAACACCATATGGACTTATTACTTCCAATAAAGTTTGGACATTATCAGGGGTTAAGCCCCCAGCAACAATGATAGGTTTTAAGGTGTTTGGTGGAATCATCTTCCAATCAAAAACTTCACCACTGCCACCCCTTGCAACCTTTGAGAAGGTATCAAGCAAAAGAGCTTTAGCAGAATTATATTCCTGTATACATTTTAACAAATCTACGTCAGATTTCATGGTAATTGCTTTTATATATGGCAAATTATACTGTTTACAAAATGATTCATTCTCATCGCCATGAAACTGAAGTAAATTTAATGGGCAGCCTTTGATAACTTCTTCTACCTCTGATTTGCTTTGATTAACAAATAGGCCAACCATTGAAATAAATGGAGGTAATTTTTTAATAATTTCATTTGCATTTTTTGGGCTTATGAATCTAGGGCTTTTGGGGTAAAAAACGAACCCTAATGCATCTGCACCTAATTCTGCTGCACTAATTGCATCCTTTAAATTAGTGATGCCACAAAATTTAACCTTAGTTATCAATCTAATCTTCCAAAAAATTTAAGTTTATTACTTGCTTTAGGTAAGCCCCATTTATCATCATACTTTATATTCGTTAGATATAAACCATTTGGCATAAAGGTGGGTGGCGCTTTTTTCCTATCTTTTTCGGTTAATAATAAAGAAATAAAATCAGGGGCTTTCAATTCACGACCGACTAATATTATTGCCCCAATCATATTTCTTATTTGATGGTGAAGGAAACCATTAGCTCTAATAGTAAAAATATAATCGTCACCAAACTGAATGACATCAAAAAAATAAATTTCTCTTACCGGAGAAGCTGCTTGACACTCTGATGATCTAAATGAGCTGAAGTCGTGTTTACCAATAAATTTAATACAAGCTTG
Source organism: Methylophilaceae bacterium (assembly GCA_028247015.1). GTDB lineage: Bacteria > Pseudomonadota > Gammaproteobacteria > Burkholderiales > Methylophilaceae > BACL14. The sequence continues at coordinate 5,719 of JAOKFJ010000013.1, forward strand.
ATGAACCATATTAAAATTTAACGGATAAAAATTCCATCCAGCATATGCATTCCATAATGCAGAATTTATTGAATTATTTATAAGAAGGTACTGGTATTCTCTTGTCACTACAGAATATCTTGAATGAAACTCATCTGCAACTTCTTGAGCCCAGATAACCCTTATTGATTCAGGTAATAAAGAATTAACACCTTTTATCCATGCACTAATTGGCCTAATAACATCAGTATCAAAATGAATAATTTGGCCTAGTGCATGAACTCCAGAGTCAGTTCTTCCTGCTGCAGAAATAGTAATTTTTGATTGAGAAATCGATGATAAAGCTTGTTCAATTAATATCTGAATATTGGGTACATCGTTTTGCCTTTGCCAGCCACAAAAAGATTGTCCGTCATATTCAATTGAAGCAGCAATTCTCATAATATTAAATGCTGAATAGATATAATTGAAATAACAAAAATTATTACCCAGATATAATCAATTACTTCGGGTCTAATAATAGTAATTTTATTATTTAATTTATTAATATTTTTACTTTCTAATTGCTTTATTATGTCCTCACTAATTCTAGACAATGTAAATTTATACTTTTTAAAAATTTCTAAATATTCAAAAGTAAGATAAATACGAGAAGAAAGTCGCTCGATGTTAACGCCTATAAGTGTGAATGGGTAACAAATTTTTATTAAAAATCTTATGAAAAAATCTCTGGGCAATATATTCATTAATATCATCACAAGCATAAAAATATTAATCAGACGGAATAAGTTTTCTATTGCCATAAATATACCCTCATATGAAACTGATAAAAATGAATAATAAAATAGCAGCTCACCAGGGATTGTTAATGGATAAATTATAATTAATGCAAACAAAAAATATTTAATTTTTTTTATAAGTGCAAATGTAGAAAGCTTTCTCATGCTAGCAAAGAAAAAAAGAAGAATAAAAATAAAACCGTGAGCGAAAAAAGATACTTTTCCAATAATAAAAAGTAACAGCAAGCCTAAAAATAATATAAATGAATTAATCATTTATATTATCATCTTGGATTATCATCCTTATTGATATCAGAATTAAGATCATTAGCTTCAGTGGATTCAGCACCATCAATATCAGTCTGACGTCCAGCATTGTCTTTTATTACACCAGCATTGAAATTAGGTTCATCTGTTTCAGGTTCGCCTTGTTGCATAACATTTGATAAGCTTGAAAAATGATCATTGCTAACTTGCTTCTTCTTCTTTCTAACAATAAACAACAAACCCAGTAACAAGGTTAAAAGAAATACAAGAGACAAAACAAAGATAGGCTTGATAGGTTTATTAATTTCCTCATCGTCAATAATAATCTCTTGGATAATATCCTCATCCTGATCCGTAATAGAAGATATAAATGTATTGGAAGTATCTTCACTAGATTCTTTTTCTGTTACTTTATTAAGGTCATTAAGAGCTTCATCTTTTAATTTATTTAAACTATTGACAGAATCAGGAATAGTTTCTGTAGCTTTGATTTCCGTCTCTTGTGGTTTGATTAATTTTTGGTTGCTCTTCTCTATTTTTTTAATTGTCTGTTCTTTTTCTGCTAATTTTTTATTTGCAATCTCAAGTTCTTTTTTGAGTCTGGATAACTCATCTAAATCCTTCTTATTTTTTATTATTTTATTTTTTGTCTGTTTTATTATTTTTGGTTTTTTTTGTTGTGAAATATTTTTCCAAGCGATATTTTCTTGCTTAAGAATTTTTCTAGCATCGAGATGAGATAATTTTTTATAGTATTCACGCAGAGGTAATGTTAATCGCTTTCCCTTTAATAGTCCGTTAAGATTACCATCGAAAGAATTTGGATTTGTTTGATATATTGCAATTACAATCTGTTCTGTAGTAATTCCAGCAAAGGAATTTTCTCTTGCTATCTGAAATAGTGTTTTTCCTGGTTTTGCTATAACTATTTTTTTCTTTTTGTTAGCTTTTTTGCTTATTTTCTTTTTAGCTATTTTTTTTGTCTCAACTTTTTTTATTTTAGCTAAATCTTTCTTTACAAGAACTTCTTTTTTAACTTCTTTTTTTTCTGGAATTTTCTTTCTAGGGGAAATATTTGATGGCGGATCTAGAAGGACAGTATATTCTTTTAAAATTTTTCCACTTGGTGATTCAATTTGAATTAATAAATCAAGATATGATTCAGTAACTGGTATTTTACTTGTTAATCTTAATGAGGCCGTATTAGATTTTTTAGAAACTAATGATAGTGAAATATCATCATGAATTTTTGTTCTCTCAATGCCTTGAGAGTCGTAATTTTCTTTTGTTGCAATGGATGGATTTAATAAGTCAATTTTATCTTCAACCGAAAGATTTACCTGAATTAATACATCTAATGGAGAGTTTTGATTTGATTTAAAAATAATTTCACCTAACTGGAGTGAATGCGTATTTAATGAAAATAAAGTAACCCCAAGGACCAGTAAAAACTTTATATACTTCGTAATCAATTTATTTATCCCTATTTAATTAAAATTTGTAACATTCTTCTTAGGGGCTCAGCTGCACCCCATAATAATTGATCTCCAACAGTAAATGCCGAGATTATATTATCATCAAGAGCTAGCCTCCTTACTCTTCCAATGGCAATATCGAGGCCACCTGATACAGCTGCTGGAGTTAGGTTATTTATGCTTGCTTCTTTCTCGTTTGGGACTAATTTTACCCAGTTGTTAGCAGATTTAATTAAATCATTAATTTCTGTTAACTCATAATGTTTTTTAAGTTTTATAGTTAATGCCTGACTATGAGATCGCATTGAGCCAATTCGGGTGCAGAGTCCATCTACATTAATTTTTTCATAATTATTCATTAGGATTTTATTTGTTTCAAATTGCCCCTTCCATTCCTCCCTACTTAATCCCTTACCAAGGTCCTGGTCAATCCATGGTATTAAATTTCCTGCTAGTGGTACTTGAAAATTCTCTTTACTAAAATCAGATGAACGCATTTTATTTAATACCATTTTATCAACATCAAGTATATTAAAATTTATTTTTTTCAGCTCTGACTCAGTTGATGAATGAAGCTGTCCCATTTGAACTAATAATTCTTTCATATTTTTAGCCCCAGCCCCACTAGCAGCCTGATAGGTCATGCTTGAAACCCATTCTATTGCGCCCTCTTTAATTAATCCATGTATTGCAAGAAGCATAAGTGATACTGTGCAATTTCCACCTACCCAAGTTCTAAACCCATTTTTCAAGGCAGTATTTATTGATGGCTCATTAATTGGATCAAGAACAATAATGGATTCATCAGCCATCCTTAAGGTCGAGGCAGCATCAATCCAGTGACCATCCCAGTTATATTTTTTTAGCTCTGCATAAACTTTTTCAGTGTAATCACCACCTTGACACGAAAGAATAATATCCATCTCTGAAAGCTCTTTAATTGAGTGAGCATCTAATAGGATTTTTTCTCCATTAATAGTCTCTGGGGCTTTCATTCCGACTTGTGATGTTGTAAAAAAGAAGGCGTTAATATTACTAAAATTATTTTCTTCTTTCATCCTGTCTAGTAAAACAGAACCAACCATTCCTCTCCAACCAACAAAGCCAACTTTTTTCATTTTTATCCCTTTAGTCTTTCAACAATAGCATCGCCCATCTCTTCACATCCCAATAGCTTTGTTCCATTTGAATGGATATCTGCTGTTCTATAACCGTCATAAAGTACCTTTCTAACAGCATCCTCAATTTGATCAAACTTAATCTGATCATTAAATGTATATTTAAACATCATCGCTAATGACAAAATTGTTGCAAGAGGATTAGCCTGGTTTTTTCCTGCGATATCTGGTGCTGAGCCATGGCTAGGCTCATACATTCCTTTATTATTTTCATCTAATGAAGCTGAGGGTAGCATACCTATTGAACCTGTAAGCATTGATGCCTGATCGGATAATATATCACCAAAAATATTTCCAGTTACAATAACATCGAATTGTTTTGGATTCCGGACTAGCTGCATCGCGGCATTATCAACATACATATGACTAAGTTCAACATTAGGATAGTCAATTGCAGTTTCTGTAACAATGTTTCTCCATAATTCTGTGGTCTCAAGAACGTTTGCTTTATCAACAGAACATAGTTTTTTAGTTCTCTTATCAGCTGTTTTAAATGCTACATGAGCAATTCTTCTAATTTCAGATTCCGAATAACGCATTGTATTGAGGCCCTCTTGCTCTCCATTCGCATTAACTGATATCCCACGTGGTTTACCAAAGTAAATATCACCTGTGAGCTCTCTAATAATCATAATATCTAAATCTGAAACAACTTCTGACTTTAGGCTAGATGCATGAATTAATTCAGGGAACATGATTGCAGGCCTTAGATTGGCAAATAAATTAAGGGCCTGTCTAATTCTAAGTAGCCCTCTCTCGGGCCTCATATCTCTTGGAAGTTTATCGTATTTCCAATCACCAACAGCACCAAGTAATACAGCATCTGCATTTAGGGCTAAATTAAGAGTTTTTTCAGGTAATGGGTCTTTAGATTCATCATATCCCGCACCTCCAATTGATGCATATTCAATGGAATCAGCTAAGCCAAAAGCATCAAGAACTTTAACGGCTTGCTTAATAATCTCAGGACCAATTCCATCTCCAGGTAAGACTGCAATTTTCATTTTTTATTCACCTTTTAACCAAGGAAAATTTTCTTGGTAGTTTTTTTCGAAATTTTGAATATCAGTTTTATTTTTTAAAGTTAATCCGATATCATCCAATCCTTCCATTAAACAAGATTTTTTAAAGCTGTCTATCTCAAAAGGTACATTAAATTTTTTGTAAGGGTCAATACGTACTCCAGGCAGGCCTTCTAAAATATCTCCATCGCTTACGTTTAGAGGTTCATGAAGCTCATCGTAAATTCTTTGTTTCTTTAAATTAACTGTGATTTGATATCCAACATTTTTCTCTGCTCTTATAAAAATTTCATCTACAATAATTTTATTTAGAGCAATTGGAAGGATTCCATTCTTAAAACAATTCCCATAAAATATATCGGCAAAGCTTGGAGCAATTATAACTTTAATTCCAAAATCTAAAAGCGCCCAAGGGGCATGCTCTCTGCTAGATCCACAGCCAAAATTTTCTCTTGCAACCAAAATTGAGCCTCCTTTATATCTAGGTAAATTTAAAATAAAATCAGGGTTAATTTTTCTCTTAGAATTATCCATACCTGGCTCACCATGATCAAGATATCGCCATTCATCAAATAAATTAGGGCCAAAGCCTGATTTCTTAATAGACTTTAAAAACTGTTTAGGAATAATTGCATCTGTATCAATATTTGCTCTATCTAATGGAATCACAAGTCCTTTATGTTCATTAAAAGGCTCCATTAATTAAGCTCCCTAATATCAACAAATTTACCATAAATGGCTGCTGCTGCTGCCATTTGTGGACTAACTAAATGTGTTCTACCCCCTTGACCTTGCCTGCCTTCAAAATTTCTATTTGAGGTAGATGCACATCTTTCACCAGGACCTAATTTATCTGCATTCATTGCTAGGCACATAGAGCAACCTGGTTCACGCCACTCAAATCCTGCTTTTGTAAATATCTTATCTAAACCTTCGGATTCTGCTTGAAGCTTTACTAAACCAGAGCCAGGAACTACTAATGCTAATTTTATATTCTTAGCAATTTTTTTTGACCCGACAATACCTGCAGCAGCTCTTAAATCCTCAATTCTTGAATTAGTGCAAGAGCCAATAAAAACTTTATCAATAGATATTTCTTTAATTGGTGTATTTGGTTTCAAATTCATATACTTCAGCGCTATTTGATAACTAGAACTCAAAGTTTTATCTTTGCAGCGATCTGGATTTGGAATTTTACTAGTTATACTTGAAACCATTTCAGGAGAAGTTCCCCATGTAACCTGAGGCTCAATCAAACTTCCTTCAATCTCAATTTCAGCATCAAATATTACGTCTTTATCACTAACTAGATTCAACCAATCTTTTTTAGCTTTTTCCCATAAAACACCTTTTGGTGCCAATGGCTTGCCTTTAATATACTCAATAGTTTTATCATCAACGGCTACAAGACCAACTCTGGATCCTGCCTCAATAGCCATATTACAAAGAGTCATTCTCCCTTCCATAGATAAAGAGCTTATTGATGTTCCTGAAAATTCTATTGCATAGCCAGTCCCACCAGCAGTACCAATCTTGCCTATTATTGTCAAAGCAATATCTTTGGCAGTTACGCCATTTTGAAGAGCTCCATTTACATTAATTCGCATAGTTTTAAATTTGTTAACAATTAAACATTGTGTTGCAAGAACATGCTCAACATCTGAAGTTCCTATACCCATAGCTATTGCACCAAATGCCCCATGAGTACTTGTATGAGAATCTCCACAAACTATTGTCATACCTGGTAATGTTGAACCCTGCTCTGGACCAATTACATGAACAATACCCTGACGTTCATCATTCATTTTAAATTGAAGCAGATTAAATTCCTCGCAGTTCTTATCAAGAGTTTCAACTTGAATTTTTGATACCGGATCTTCAATTTCTATCGACCTATCTGTAGTAGGAACATTATGATCTGGGACTGCAAGAATAGATTCCGTCCTCCAAATTTCTCTATTGGCTAATCGAATTCCTTCAAATGCTTGAGGACTAGTAACCTCATGAATTAAGTGACGGTCTATGTAAATTAAAAAGGTGTCGTTATCTTCCCTAACAACATGTCTTTTAAATATTTTTTCGTATAAAGTTGACGCCATCTAAAAAATTAATCTCTAAAGTTTCCAAAATTTAATGGGAAGTTATTATGTTTTACTTTTACCGTTGAAATACATTCTTGCAGAACGTCTCTTTTAGCTCCATTAACTCTTATCTCATCACCCTGAATAGTGCTCTGAACCTTAATTTTTGAATCTTTAATTGTTTTAATAATATCTTTTGCAAGCTCAATCTCGATTCCGCTTTTAATGGTTAGGTTTTGTTTTGACTTACCTCCAGAAACTGTTTCTATTTTTTCAGAATCTATTCTTTTTGAACTATCAGGTTCTTTTTTCTCCATAGCAGGAAAAAGAATGTCCTTTATTTGGTTAATTTGAAATTCAGAGTCACCATTTAGCGTAATTTTCATTTCTTTCTCAAATAACTCCACCTTTGCAGTTGTTCCCTTAAAATCATAACGATTGATTATCATTCTCATAGATACGTCAACTGCATTTTTGATATTTTCCATATTTGCTTTAGATGTAATGTCAAATGAAGGCATAAATAATTCCTTATAATTTATTTTTTTTGTTTGCTATTTTTAGTCTTAGGGCGTTAAGTTTGATAAATCCGGCAGCATCGTTATGATCGAACGCGCCATCATCATCCTCAAATGTTGCGATCTCTGAATCAAAAAGAGAGTTATCACTGTCTCTACCTAGGATAGTTATGTTTCCTTTATATAAACTTAACTTAACCCACCCATTGACATTGCTCTGTGTATGATTAATTAATGTTTGCATTGCAATTCTTTCAGGGCTCCACCAATAACCATTATAAATTAATGAGGCGTATCTAGGCATCATCTCATCTTTTAAATGAGCAACTTCTCTGTCCAAGGTAAGTGACTCAATCGCCCTATGAGCTTTCAACAATATTGTTCCTCCTGGAGTTTCATAACAGCCTCTAGCTTTCATACCAACATATCTATTTTCTACTAAATCTAATCTGCCAATCCCATGCTTTCCACCAATTTCATTTAAAAATTCTAAAAGCTCATGAGGAGATTTATTACTACCATTTATACTTATAGGATCTCCACTTTCAAACCCTATTGTAATTTCTTCAGAATCATTAGGGGCATCTTTTGGACTTACTGACCACCTCCACATAGATTCTTCAGGTGAATTTTTTGGATCCTCAAGGTGCCTGCCCTCGTATGATATATGCAATAGATTTGCATCCATACTATATGGGCTCCCGCCTGACTTATGTTTCATTTCTACTGGAATATTATTGCTTTCAGCAAATTTTAAAAGCTTTTCTCTACTCAAAAGATCCCATTCTCGCCAGGGAGCAATAACTTTTATTTCTGGATTAATTGCATAAGCACCCAATTCAAATCTAACTTGGTCGTTACCCTTACCTGTTGCACCATGCGAAATAGTGTTGCTTCCTGTCTCGTGTGCAATCTCAACTAGTCTTTTTGCAATAAGAGGCCTGGCTATTGAGGTGCCTAATAAATATTCGCCCTCATAAATAGTATTTGCTCTAAACATTGGAAATACATAGTCCCTCACAAACTCTTCCCTCAAATCTTCAATAAATATTTCTTTTACGCCTGCAGATTTTGCTTTAGCTCTTGCTGGCTCTATTTCTTCTTTTTGTCCAAGATCGGCCGTAAAAGTGACTACTTCGCAGCCATATTCTTGCTGAAGCCATTTTAGAATTACAGAAGTATCCAATCCTCCGGAATATGCAAGTACAATTTTATTAACATCTTTAATCATTTACTTATTTCCTATTAATAGATATTCTAATAACGCTTTTTGAACGTGAAGTCTATTTTCCGCCTCTTCCCATACAATGCTCTGGGGGCCGTCAATAACTTCTGCAGTAACTTCCTCACCCCTATGGGCGGGTAAGCAATGCATGAAAAGGGCGTCTTTGTTCGCCTGCTTAATCATATCTTTATCAACCTGCCAGTCAGCAAAATCCTTAATTCTTACCTTCTTTTCACTCTCAAACCCCATACTGGTCCACACATCAGTAGTAACTATATCTGCATCTCTTGCAGCCTCCATAGGATCTTCAAATTCTTCAAAATGGTCAGCTCCATAAAGCCCTGCTCTTTCAACTTCAACCTCATATCCTTTTGGAGTTGACACATGCACATTGAAGTCTAACAATTCAGCTGCCTGCAACCAGGTATTACACACATTATTTGAGTCACCGATCCATGCTACTGTTTTACCCTGTATTGAACCTCTTTGCTCAATATAGGTAAAAATGTCAGCAAGGATTTGGCATGGATGATATTCGTTCGTCAAACCGTTAATAACAGGGACTCTTGAATTCTCAGCAAATCTTTCAATAATTTCCTGTTCAAAGGTTCTGATCATTACAATATCGCACATTCTAGATATAACCTGAGCTGCATCTTCAACTGGTTCGCCTCTTCCTAATTGAGAGTCTCTTGTATTTAAATAAATAGCAGCTCCACCAAGTTGCTGCATTCCCGACTCAAAAGATAATCTCGTTCTGGTACTAGCTTTTTCAAAAATCATAACTAGCGTTCTATCTTCTAAAGGCCAGTGCTTTTCATATGACTTAAATTTAGCTTTAATCCATTTTGCTCTATCAAAGATTATTTCTAACTCTGACCTATTTAAATCATTAAATTGTAAAAAATGTTTGATCTTCATTTTCAATTCTTCTTTATGAAATTTATTATTAAATTACTTAACTTTTCTGCTAATAGCATAGCTTCATCCTCTTTTATAATAAGAGGTGGAAGGAGTCTTACTACTTTTTCAGCAGTCACATTTATTAACAATTTATCTTTAAGAGCAATTTCAATTAAATCAACACAAGGTATATCAAGCTCAATACCTATCATAAGACCTTTATGTCTTATAGACTTAACATTATCATGGTCTCCAATCCTAAGCATTAATTCCTTAGCAATTAAATCGCCTTGATTAATAGCGTTATTAATTAAGTTATCTTTTTCAACGACTTCTAATGTTGTTATTCCTGCAACACAGGCTAGTGGATTTCCACCAAAAGTTGAACCATGCTTACCCGGAAGCATTAAATTTGAAGCTTTATCATTAGTTACGCATGCTCCAATCGGTAAGCCAGAAGCTAATCCTTTGGCTAAGGTCATAACATCAGGTTTAATATCACTATGTTGATGGGCAAACCATTTCCCTGTTCTACCAATACCACATTGAACCTCATCAAGCATTAGTAACCAATTATTCTCATCACATAGATTTCTTAGTAATGACAAGTAACCATTAAAATCAGTCGGAATATTAATTCCTCCCTCACCTTGTATTGGCTCAACTAAAATAGCTGAAACTTTATTTTTTTTATTTGCTATTTTCTTAATAGATTCAATATCGTCATAAGGAACTCTAATAAAACCAGGCATTAAGGGTTCGAAGCCAGCTTGGTATTTTCTTCCGCCGGATGCTGATAAAGTTCCCATAGTCCTACCATGAAAACCTCCTGACATAACAATAATATTTGGATTATCAATATTCAATTTGTGGCCATGAAGTCTTGCTAATTTAATCGCTGCCTCATTTGCTTCACACCCAGAATTACAAAAAAATACTGAAGAAAGTTTTGAAATAGCTACTAATTTATCGGCAAGCATCGATTGTTCATCAATATGATAATAATTAGAAATATGTATTAATTTTTTAGCTTGTTCAGATATAGCTTGAACTAATACTGGATGATTATGGCCCAGGGTATTAACTGCAACACCAGACAATCCATCAAGATATTTATTTCCAGATTGATCAAATAGCCATGCACCAGAACCTCTTTCAAAAGTGACTGGAAGCCTTTTGTAGGTATTTAATAACTTGTTTTTCAATAAACTCATAATATAAATAAAAACGGCGGCCTAAAGCCGCCGTTTTCAACTTTAGTTATTTTTATAATCCAAGTAATGCTCGATGTGATAAACCATTCGTCATCAATAAAAGCATTGGTATTGAGAGTGCTGTATTAGTTCTAGATGCTAGTAAAGCCACCCTTCTTGCCTTAGACTTTTCTTCATCTGTGGCTTTTTTCATACCTAGTATTTTTTGTTGATTAGGCCAAATCAATCCCCAAACATTAAATAACATGATGGTCCCCATCCATGAACCTATTCCAATGGCTTCATATCCAGGCCTTAAAAGAAATGCGTCAGTAAAGCTTGCGCCAAGTAGAGCCGCACCCGCAATCCATGTTGCTAGCGCTGCCCATCTGAACCATAAAAGAGCTAATGGCGCCACATGCTTACTTATGCCAGCTCCAGTCCCGTCAGCAGTAGCGGCTTTCATCGCTGGCACTTGAACAAAATTAAAATAGTAAAGTAATCCAATCCATGCAACACCTGCAATCACATGAAAGAATCTCATGAACCCAAGGTAAATCGAGCCCGCATCACCAAGAAAGCCATCAAAAATACCAACTGTCATCATGTCATTCCAATCTAAAATTACCAGCGACGCTCCTGAAACTACAATGCCTGCAATTATCGTACCCTTTATTGTTTCTAATGGGTTTTTCATACGGTTTACTCCTCAAAAAAATATAATATAATTCAAAAGTGAGATTATACTTAATCTTCTATCATTAATACACACTAATATCATTAATACCTAATTATGTTCCTAATTCATAAGGGCGTCCAATGGATGCTAATTTCTACTGCATGTTTTTCAATCATGGGTGCTTGTGCCAAATTTGGGGGTGAATATTTTAGCCCTTATGAATTAGTCTTTTATCGTGCACTAATAAGTCTGGTTATCATTACGGCAATAATGAAAATAAACAACGTAAGATTTTCAAGTAACTACCCAAGATTGCATATCGCTCGCTCAATAGTTGGATCAATATCCCTATTATTATTTTTCTATGCTATCTGCTATTTACCACTAAGTACTGCTATGACATTAAATTATACCTCCCCACTATTTGTTGGTTTACTTATGCCATTTATACTTAAACGTAAAGTTAAAAACTGGTTATTTCTTGCAATTTTGATAGGCTTCATTGGTGTATTTTTTACTCTTAAGCCTTCATTCGATAATCAAAGTTATCTAGCTGGATTTGTCGGGCTAATTTCAGGATTTGGGGCTGCGATGGCATATTTATTTGTAACCCAGTTGGCCCAACTTAAAGAGCCAGATATTAGAACAGTGTTCTATTTCACATTAATCTCTACTATTGGTGCAGGACTAATCTCTCTAATAGATGGTTTTCATAGGCCACGAATGGAAGACTTTTTCTTTCTTTTTTTACTGGGTTTATCTGCAACTGTAGCTCAATTGGCTATTACAAAAGCATATAGAGTTGGGAACACTTTGGGTAATGCAGGTCTATCTTATTTAGCAATAGTATTTTCAACAATTATCGGAGTATTTTATTTTAAAGAGGTTATCAGCTGGAATGGCTTTGTGGGTATCGCTTTAATTATTATTAGTGGTTTGCTAGCTTCAAGAAAGTAATTAAGGATCCATTAAACCGCATCTTATGGCTATCAATGCAATTTCAGCTGAATTGTTTGCATTTAGCTTCTGTTTAATATTGTAAAGATGAGTACCAACAGTTCGGGGGCTTAAACACATTGTATCGGCTATTTCATTTGTACTTTTTCCTTTGGCTAATGAAATAAATACTTCAAATTCCCTATCTGACAGAACCTCTACAGGGTTATTTTCTCCTGAAAGATTTGTTATTGCCATTTGTTGAGCAATTGAAGCTTCTAAATATTTTTTTCCACTATGCACTGTCCGTATTGCTTTAATTAATTCTTCTGCAGCACTTCTTTTCGTTAAATAACCTAGGGCACCTGCCTTCAATACTCTCTTTGGATGAACAGAATCTTCATGAGCAGATAAGACGAGAATTTTAGCGCTTTTATCGTTAGCTAGAATTCTATCTATCGCTTCAATCCCTCCAATTCCAGGCATTGTAATATCCATAATTACTAAATTTGGAAGCAACTCTTTGTATGACTTTATACCTAATTCACCAGATTCAGCCTCACCAATTACCTCCATATCTTCTTCAGCATTAATAAGCATCTTGAAGCCCATACGAACTACAGCATGATCATCTACCAATAGCACTTTAATTTTACTCATGAATTATTTTACCTTTGATCCTAATATTCTAATGGGAATATAAAATTTAAGTATAGTTCCTTTATTTTTTTTTGTAATAAGCTCAAACCTTCCTCTCAAGGAATTAACTCTTTCTTGGATACCAACTATGCCAAATTGCTTTGTTTTACTTAAAATACCTTTATTGAAACCAACTCCATTATCTGAAAATTCTAAAAAAAGATTTTTATTTTTTATCTCTATTAGGATATTAACTTTTGTGGCATCAGCATGTTTTAGACAATTATTCATCGCCTCCTGAATAATACGATAAACATTAATATTGATTGCTTCACCTAGGTTATCTAAATTAGCATCTGCGATTAAGATAATATCAAGCCCTTTGTGTTGTTTCTGCCAGCTTGCTACAAGATCCTTTAGTGTATCTTTTAAGCCTAAATTATCTAATGAGCCAGGCCTTAGTTTTCTTATTATATTATGCATTCCATCGTAAATTTGATTGGCTGCAGCAGTTACTGAAATTGAGCTTTCTTGAATATCATTATCCTTACCTTTTGAACGATTAGTTATATTTTGAGCAAAGATCTTGATAGCTGAAACATACTGACCCAACTCATCATGCAATTCCCGTGCAAGACTTCTTCTTTCATCCTCGATATGATCTTGAATAATAGCAGTCAATTGTCTATTTTTTTCTAATTGTAATTGAGATTTTTTTGCAATTAATTTTTCAGAAATATCTCTTATACTTACAATATCTCCAATAATTTTTTTACTTTTAGGGTCAATAAGTGCAGATGCCGATATTGAAACATCAATTAATTGTCCATTTTTTGCCAATCTCTGGGTTTCAAAATTCTTAATAACCTTATTTTTACTAACAGCATTAAAGTTTTCTTTAAGCTCGCTAGATCTATTTTTAGGGATAATCAACATTGCAGATTTACCTAAAATTTCAACTTTTTTATATCCAAACATTTTTTCAGCAGAACTATTCCAGAATGAAACATTTAGATCGCTATCATGAATAATAACTGCATCTGCTGTCTGTTCAGCTATTAAAGCTAACCTATTATTTTCTTTAATAAAGCTCTCAAGAGATAAGCCCATTTTATTAAAGTTATCTGCAATAAGTTTAAATTCAGGTACCGAAAATTTTGGTAATCGTACTGAAAAATTACCCTTACCCATTTTCTCAATCGCATTAAGCATTGGATTTATTGGTCTTAACCACTTACCGAGCATCAAATATAAAAAAATGTTAAGTGCAATAAAAAAGAGTAGCACAGTCATAAGCAAGTGACTTGTTTCAGCCCAGGCTTCTTTTATAGCTCCAGTAGGGTTGGTTTGAACAACTAATCGCCCGTAATTAATTAATCGCGATTTTGTTTCCATAGGCGGGGCAAGTAATTTAACAAACCATTGCGGTGGGTTTTCATCCATTCTATAGGTACTATCAGGTGTTCTATAAATTAAACGATTTTGAAGATTATAAAGAGAGATAGTATTACTCCTTACATGACCTAGCTCCATTAAAAATAAACTCATTACCTTGTCAGTATTTCCCCAATCAGGATTCTGAATAGAGCTTGTAATTACTGTGTCCAATAATTGCATGGATACCCTATTTGCAGATTCAACCCCCTCTCTAATCTGTTGTTTTGTTGTCGTCATAGTTGCAAAAAACAATGCAAGCATAAAGATGAGCATAATAATTGTTAGTAGGAAATTTAATCGTAACCGAAGTGTCATAGCGTTAATAATATCTTTTAATTTGATTATTTTAAATTTATTTAAAGACTTGTATCATATGTGCTTAAAGAAAAACATGCGTGTAATCATTAAAATTTATTTTTTTAGTATATTTTAATGGGTATAAATAAAAAAATTTAAACATATTGAGGCAAAAAATGACTATAGAATCAATGCACAATGAAGAGCGAATTTTTACTCCTAGTAAGAAAATTCAAGAAAAAGCAACTATTTCCGGAATGAACAGCTATAAAAACTTGTGCAAAAAAGCAGCGGCTAATTACGAAGGTTTCTGGGCTGATCTAGCAAATGAATTATTAATATGGGACAAACCATTCACTCAAATATTAAATGAGAAAAATTCCCCATTTTATAAATGGTTTGAAGATGGTGAGCTTAATGCATCTTATAATTGTCTTGATCGCCACTTAAAAACTAAATCTAATAAGGTCGCTATTATATCGGAGGGGGATGATGGGTTAATTACCAAAATCACGTATAAAGCTTTATATGAAAAAGTTTGTCAGTTTGCAAATGGCCTAAAATCACTTGGCCTAAAATCTGGGGATACTGTTGTAATATATCTCCCAATGACAATAGAAGCCGTAGTAGCGATGCAAGCCTGTGCAAGAATAGGTCTAATACACTCTGTAATATTTGGAGGTTTCTCTGCAAAAAGTATTCAAGAAAGAGTGTTAGATGTTCAAGCTAAGTTAATTATTACTTCAGACATGCAGTTTCGTGGTGGAAAATCTATCCCTCTAAAATCCGCCATTGATGAGGCTATTTCATTGGGCGGATGTGAATCAGTTAAAAATGTTATTGTGTGGAACCGAAGTGAAGTAAAGCTAGAGCAAAAAAGTTACGAAGTTGATTGGCATGAACTAATAAAAAGTATGGGCTCTTATTGCAAGCCTGTTTCAGTCAATTCAGAGCACCCATTATTTATTCTTTATACATCTGGCTCTACAGGAAAGCCAAAAGGCGTTCAACATTCTACTGCCGGCTACTTACTTCATGCAATGAATAGTTGTCGCTGGACATTTGACCTTCAAGACGATGATATATATTGGTGTACAGCAGATGTTGGATGGATAACGGGTCATACCTACGTTGCTTATGGTCCGACCGCTATGGGAGTAACGCAAGTAATTTTTGAGGGTATTCCGACTTTTCCAGATGCAAGTCGTTTCTGGAAAATTATCGAACAACATAAAGTAAGTATTTTTTATACCGCTCCTACTGCAATCAGAGCTTTAATCAAAGCTTCAGAGGTAAATCCAGATACTCACCCAAAGAAATCTAACTTAAGCTCATTAAGAATTTTAGCGACTGTGGGTGAGCCAATCAACCCTGAGGCATGGATGTGGTATTACCAAGAAGTTGGTAATAATAAGTGTCCAATTACAGATACTTTTTGGCAAACAGAAACTGGAGGGCATGTAATAACACCAATGCCAGGTGCAACACCTCTCGTTCCTGGCTCATGCACACTTCCTTTTCCAGGAATAGAAATTGATGTTGTTGACGAAGTCGGAAAAAATTTAGATTGGGGCAATGGTGGCTTATTAGTAATTAAAAGACCATGGCCCTCTATGATTAGAAATATTTGGGGTGACCCAGAGCGATTCAAAAAAAGCTATTTTCCAGAGGAGCTGGGTGGTAAATTATATTTAGCAGGAGATGGTGCTATAAGAGATAAAAAAACAGGCTATTTTACTATCATGGGAAGGATTGACGACGTCCTAAATGTTTCAGGCCATAGACTGGGAACTATGGAGATTGAGTCGGCACTAGTTGCAAATCCTTTAGTAGCAGAAGCTGCAGTTGTTGGTAGGCCCCACGATGTAAAGGGCGAATCAATAATTGCCTTTGTTGTCCTTAAAGGAAACAGGCCAAACAAAGAGGATGCAAAAGAAATTAATAAAAAATTAAGAGACTGGGTATCAAAAGAAATAGGCCCTATAGCGAAACCAGAAGAAATTCGCTTTGGAGAAAATCTACCTAAAACTAGATCGGGAAAAATTATGCGTAGGCTTCTCAGATCAGTTGCCAAGGGAGAGAAAATCACTTCAGATATTACAACGCTTGAAAATCCAGCAATATTAGACCAGCTAGGAGAAACACTATAGAATAAGTGCTTATATAATTTAAAATTTTTAATGAAACAAATACCTAAATTTTTATTAAAAAAAATACTATTTCCTCTTGGGATTGGATTTCTATCTCTTATCTTTATAGGTTTTTTATCGTTCCATTTCCTAATTGCCGATAATCTAAATGATATAAAAATAAAAATATTTGAGCACGTACAAAAAAAGATTGGGCATGAATTTACAGTTGATACTCTGGTGGCAGATTGGAAAATTACCAATCCTAGTTTTACTTTGTATGATGTCTCAGTTTTTAATCAAGATAAATCACAAGCGTTAAATATAAAAAAAATACAAGCAGATATTTCCTGGCTTAGCTTAATCAAGCTTTCGCCAGTCTTTGATGAAATAGTAATACACCAACCAGAACTAGATATTAAAAAAGGGGCAGACGGAAATCTATCTGTTAACGGAATATCATTTAATCAGGAAAAAGATAGTGGATTCTCTAACTGGCTTCTAAATCAAGATGATATTGTAATTTACGGCGCAACTATTTCTTGGCTCGATATTACAAAAACGCATGAAACTCTCACATTAAAAAATCTAGATCTCCATTACGGATCTTCAAAAATTTTTTCTTATAAGGATCGTAGAAATTTTCGGGCCTCAACCAATATTTCACATGGAACACCAAATAAGTTAATTTTAAATGGCTATATTGATATTTCGACTGCTGCTGATATAAATACCTCTAATGGACAAATTAATTTAGATTTTGTAGAGCTTGATATTGGAGCAATAAAATTATGGACAGAATATTTATCTGATATTGAATCAGGAAACGCTGATGGAAAAATCAACATCCATATTAATAATGGAGTAATTAAGAGAATTACTAGCAAAATTAATATGGATAACTTTAAGTGGCTTACAGAACAGAATAAAAAAATAATAATTGACAAACTTTCAGGGTTAATTAGCTGGGAAAAAACTAAAGAATATTCATTAATAAAACTATCTACACTTAATATGAACATCAAGAACAGCCTTTCGTTTAAAGATGCAGAAATTATATTAGAGATTGGCAGTAACGATGATATAAGAGTGGCCTCTCTCAATATAAATAGAATAAACCTAAATGCAATTAATGACTTTATCCTTAAGCTCCCAAGTAGCATCTCTAGTCTTTATACTAAATATGCCTCAATATCCCCATCCGGTTTTCTTACTGGGTTAAAGTTTGACTGGGAAAAGAATCAAACATTTAATTTAGACGCAAATGTTTTAGGAGTAAGTGTTATGCCTTTTGAAGGCTTTCCTGGAGTCACAAACATTACTGGCGAAGTTAGAGTCAATAATCATAAAGGATATATAAAGTCTGTCTCTAATAATATATCGATTAAAAGTGAGGATATATTTAGAGGGCTACTAGAATTTGAACAATTCTCAGGGATTATTTCCTGGGACAACAATATCTATAAATTTCAAGATATAAATATTAAAAATCCAGACCTTCAGGCTGAAATTAATGGTAAATATTCTCACAGACCAAATGATGAAAGCAGTATGGATATGGAAATTAATATAGCAAATATTTTAATAGGAGAATTAAAAGACTATTACCCTAAACAATTTGGAAAAAAAGCACTGAATTGGCTTGATACTTCATTACTTAAAGGTACTGCAAAAAAAACTGCTATTAAATTTAATGGTAAATTAGCAGACTTCCCTTTTGTCGATGAAAATAATAAACCTGATCAAAATAAGGGTCTATTTACATTACGTTCCAATATAAAAGATAGCTTTATTGAGTATGGTCTAGGATGGCCAGAGATTGATGCATTTGATTTTAATGTTGAGGTTAATAATAATTACATCAAATTTACCGGCCTAAATGGTCATATAAAGGATAACAAAATAAATAGTATAGAGGCAGTAATTGATGGTTTTAATATTGAAAGTCCTCTGATTAAAATTAATGCGGTATTAGATGCTCCAGCTAACAAAATAATAAATGCTATTAATAATAGCCCCTTAAGAGATTCAGTGAAGGGAGTTACAGAAAATATGACAGGACAAGGACTCGGAGAGCTACAAATATCTTTAGTAATACCTGTCAATGATGTAGATAATATTCAATTTAATGGAACATATGATTTTCAAGGAAGTAAAATTAAAAACCCAAAAATTGGGATACCAGAAATTGAGAATATTTATGGAATATTAGAATTTGATAATAATAATGTAAGCATAAAAAAATCGAATGCGTCTCTATATAATTCGCCACTAAATATTGAGCTAGCGACACAAAATGGTGTGAATCAATTCAAAGTTAATGGGGTATTTAATAGTGCGTTCGTTGAAGAAATTTTTGGCTCGCAATTTTCAAATAATATCAATGGAGAGGCTACATGGAATGCAGAAATAAATTTATTTGACGAGAAGACAGAGATAAATGTGAGCTCTAATATGTCAGGTTTATCAATCAACTCTCTTGGCCCGCTAGATAAAAATGAAGGTGATTTGAAAATTTTTAATTTTTCAAAAAAATCTTTAGCTAATAACTCTGAAAATATAAAATTTAAATACGGAGAATCAATAACAGCAGAAATTAACCAAGAAAAAGATAGCGACGGAACATTTATTAAAAAAGTCGGATTAATATCAGTTAACTCACCAAATAATGTAGTGCCTAAGTCTGGTGTTAGACTAATTGCTAATCTCGATTATATTAATTTAGAAGATTATCAAGGCCTTATTGGTAGTGACAGTGACTCATTCCTCACAGAGGCAAGTCTTTTAATTAAAGAGCTAAATGTTATGAATTATAAAATTCATAATGCATCTATAAAATATATGCCATCAACGAAATCAATAAAATATATGCCTCAGAATGAAAATACAGTTATCAAAATTGAATCAAATGAGGTATCTGGTAATTTAAGCTGGAATAGTAAGAAGAATTTTTTAGTGGCTGAATTAAAAAAAGTAAATCTTATAACTGAAGATAAAGTAAATGATAATAAAGAGCCGCTGAAGAATCCTCCAAAGCTTGATTTAAAAATTAATTCTCTAAAGATAGATAATGAAGATTATGGATATGTAGAATTTAAGGGGGATAAAGTTGATTCTGTTTGGAATATTGATCATTTTATAATTGAACGGGGTGGTTCTCCAATATCAGGTAATGGTTATTGGTCAAGTGATGCTCAGAACCCGACAACAAACATCAATTTTGATTGGAAAATGGGAAGTGTTGAGCGCACTATGGAGAAGCTTGGTTATAAAAACCTAATAAAAAATGGAAAAAATGCAAGTATTACAGGTATATTGAATTGGAATGGTAGTCCGTTTAATTTTGATAGTAAGAATATTTCTGGAAGTTTTCTACTACAAATCAACGACGGAACAATACTTGAATCTGAACCTGGGGTTGCAAGATTATTTGGCTTATTAACTTTACAGAACTTACCAAGACGTCTGAGTTTAGATTTTAGTGATATTTTTAGAAAAGGATTTATGTTTGATTCCATTAGTGCGAATGTTAAAGCAGATAATGGGGTTTTATATTCAGATAACTTCAAAATGAGTGGGCCTGCAGCAAACGTTCTAATGGGAGGGCAAGTAAGTATAGCGAATCAAACACAGGACCTACATGTTATTGTTAAGCCTCGAGTTAGTGACAGTTTATCATTAGCAGGTCTTGTCGGCGGTCCATTAGTTGGTGCTGCAACTTTCATTGCGCAGAAAATACTAAAGGATCCATTAAATAAAATATTGACATCAGAATATAAATTAATAGGGACATGGGACGAACCAGAAGAGGTCCCAGTAAAAGACTCTAATTCAAATAAAAATTTATATCTACAGCAAGACAAATTAGAAGAGGATCCAGGTTTATTTGGAAACATTATAGACAAAACTATAGTTACCCCAGCCAGTGAGATTATTGATTTTTTAAACCCATTATGACGAATCTTGATTTATCAAAACAATTTATTCTTGATCCAGGAAATATAAGCTTTTCTGACCTAGATAAAATAATGCATAAAATTACTAAAAATAATGTTGATTACGCTGATCTTTATTTTCAGTACTCCAAGAATGAATTTTGGTCAATTGAGGATGGTGCGGTTAATAACGGAACCTACTCAATAGATCAGGGTGTCGGAATTAGATCTGTAAGTGGAGAAAAAAGTGCCTTTACTTATTCTGATGATATTAATATTAATGCTCTTGATGAAGCCTGTAAAATTGTTAATGCTATTAAGAATCAAGGCCAATCAAATAACATTCCGTTAAAAACTTCAAAAAATAGCAATCAACTATATTCAGCCAGTAACCCTCTAGATAGCCTAGATGGTTTATCAAAAATTAAGTTATTAGAAAAAGTAGAGCAAATAGCAAGGTCACTTGATCCGAGGATAAAGAAGGTTTCGGCATCATTAGCTGCTCAATATGAAATTATTCTGATTAAGAATTTTTATGGGCAACTAATTGAGGATGTAAGACCACTTGTAAGGCTTTCTATTAGCGTTATAGCAGAAGCAGATGAAAAAAGAGAACAAGGATCAGCTGGAGGTGGGGGTAGATATAATCTCGACTATTTTACTGATGAGATACTCAATAAATATGCATCTGAAGCTGTTAAACAAGCGTTAACAAACCTAGATGCGATAGCGGCTCCCGCTGGCTTGATGACTGTAGTTTTAGGGTCTGGTTGGCCAGGAATTTTACTTCATGAAGCAATCGGTCATGGTCTAGAAGGTGACTTTAATAGAAAGGGTACCTCTGCATTTTCAAATAAAATGGGCACTCAGGTTGCTGCAAAGGGAATTACCGTTGTTGATGACGGTACAATCAAAAATAGACGGGGATCCCTAAATGTTGACGACGAAGGCAACCAAACCCAAAATACTAAATTAATTGAAGACGGGAAACTTGTAGGTTACATTCAAGACTCATTAAATGCCAATCTAATGAATATGGAAATTACTGGTAATGCACGGAGAGAATCTTATGCTCACCTACCAATGCCTAGAATGACAAATACATATATGCTGAATGGTAATTATCACCCTGAAGAAATTATAAAGTCAGTTGAGAACGGATTATATTCAAGCAATTTTAGCGGGGGTCAAGTAGACATTACAAATGGAAAATTTGTATTTGCAGCGTCCGAAGCATGGGTTATTAAAAATGGAAAATTAACGCATCCTGTTAAAGGTGCAACGATAATTGGCAATGGTCCTGATATATTAAATAAAGTAAGCATGGTTGGTAATGATATGCAATTAGATTCTGGGGTTGGTACGTGTGGAAAGGAAGGGCAAAGCGTACCTGTTGGAGTTGGGCAACCAACTTTAAAAATAGATGAAATTATCGTTGGTGGAACCGGCTAGATAAAAATATTATTTAACTCTATTTTTATATTCTAAAGTTCTTGTATCAATCTCAATCTTATCACCATTATCGCAAAATAATGGCACCATTAATTCCAAGCCTGTACTAATTTTTGCTGGTTTCATAACCTTACCAGAGGTTGTATCCCCTTTAACTGCAGGTTCAGTGTAGGTAATTTCCCTTACGAGTGAATTTGGTAATTCTACAGAAATAGCCTTTTCTTCATAAAATACAACTTCACAATCCATTCCATCTTCAAGGAACTTAAGAGAATCCTGCATACTTTCTTTATCCACTTCATACTGATTAAAGTCACTATCCATAAAGATATAATTTGGATCAGAATAATATGAATAATTAACTACTTTTTTATCTAAAATTACAACATCAAACTTATCGGTGGCCTGAAATATAGTTTCAGTTGAATTATCTGTCAATAAATTTTTTAATTTCATTTTTACTATTGCAGCATTCTGTCTTCTACCTGATTTTGAGACATTATATTCAGATTTATGAACCACCATTGGGGATGAATCCACCATAATTACATTACCTACTCTTACTTCCTGTGCCGTTTTCATAATAAAGAATCTTAACTATATTTTTTGATATTTAAATTATACTTGAAATTAACTTATCAACAATTTATTAATAGTAAACCTCAAGGACTGAATAAGACCTTTCATCTTTGGTAGTCTCAACATTAACAATATCTCCCACAGACCTACCCATCAGTGATTTAGCTAAAGGTGAAATCCAGCTAATATTCTCAGGGGCGTGATTAATTTCTTGAGCCCCTACAATTCTTATGGTCAGTGACTTACTTTTAGTATCATCATTTATAACAACAAAAGCACCAAAAAAAATTTTCCTCTCAGGAACAACACTATCTCGACGGACAATCTCAGCATCCTCTATATTAATAATCAAATATTTAATTCGAGAATCAATCTGACGTAATTTTTTTTTACCATAAATATAATCGCCGTTTTCACTTCGATCTCCATTACCAGCAGCCCAACTTACAACCTTAACAATCTCTGGCCGCTCAATCTTGATCAATTGATTAAGTTCGTCTTGTAATGTTTTAAAACCTTCAGGTGTTATGTAATTTTTAATAAATATTCTCTTATACTTAATTAGAACTAATTTCTATTTGTCGAGTTACAATTATCCATGATGTTTACAAATTCTTATAATGCGATTTTATGCCAAACTGAAAATCAGGTTCATGACATTCAGTTGATATTTGGTAATAAAAATCAAAATAAAAATACCCCTATTCCAGAAATTAAAGTAATTGATCGTTGGCTATTTGAGCAATTTGAAGAATTCTGCATGATTAAATTTTCAGATAAAAATTACAAGTTACTTAATGGGATAGATGAAAAATTTATATGGGAAGACATCATAAAATCTGAAAACGTAGTGGCAAAGGGTCTGGAAAAGGGTGATATTACACAACATGATATTGAAAACCTCTGTCAATTGACGCGAACAGCAAATAAACAAATTGAAGAATATTGTATAAATGAAAAAGATTTAAGAGAAAATACTGCCACAAACGGAATTATTATGAAGTGGCGAGAGAAATTTAAAAAAAGATGTGGGGATCTCAAAATAAATCCATTGTATGAATTTATACCTTTTTTTATTGAACAACAAAAAGACAAAAATATTATTAATGGGCAATCGCTATGCATAATTGGTTCTGATACCAATCTAATTATCTATAACAAATTAATTGATCTACTGAACAGAACAAATAATGTAACAAAGCACGAGGAAAATATTACAGGTAATAATAAAATAAAAGTATATGCATGCGATGACTATCAAGCAGAGTTATATGCTGTTACAGATTGGATCAAAGCGAAACAAGATCACAACCTAAACCATCTTCTAATAATTAGTCCAGTGTTAGAAAGATTTCAAATAAAGCTACAAAATCATATCGACCGAGAAATTCAACCAAAAATATTTACAAATATTGAATATGA